>NZ_JAGQCO010000029.1:0-31309 GCF_024346235.1 Cyanobium sp. BA5m-21 | reverse complement strand
AGTTGCTCTGCGCCTCCCTGGTGGTTCGGATCGAACCCCGGCACCACTGGCTCGGTGTGTACCAGGGCGATACGGAGGACCCAACCTGCCTGCGGTGCCTCGATCGCGTGGCGCTAAGCGAGCTGAGCAATGCCACCTGCTGGTTTTACCCCACCCACGACGGCACCTACCTGAGCTGGGAGCGTGGCCTGCACCTCACCTTGAAGCCGGGCTCGATCGTCGATTGTCCTGAGGAGCTGAGTTCTGCGCCTTACGACCGCACCTTGATCTCCGTGCTCTGGAGCCTGCTGGGCGACGACGCCAGCCTCACCTGTGTGGGGCTCACCTACGGAGGCCAACGCCTTGTATTGCCAACGGAAGCGCTCAGCTCCGACCCGATGGCGACCTGGGGACGGTTCAGGGTCGACAACCAGGCCGAGCACAGCCTTGTGGTGGAGGACTGTCTAACGGTCTTCCCAGCCCCGCCATTAGCGGCCTGATGCTTCCGGGCCGCCCAGTGACCAACAGATCGATCAGCGCAGGCTGCTGTATGCCTATCACTTGTCTGAAATGGAGCACCGACGGCGAACTTTCAGCTTTTGATCTCCACTTAGTCCTAGGCCGATTGGCGCTGGTCGATCGGCATGTCGCCGCGATATGAGGGAACAATCTGGACCTCGAACCCTGTCCTTCGATCAGCTGAACGCCATTGTCAGGTGCGGATCAGCCCAAGCCCCATCGTCAGCAGAGGCAGGCTGGCCCACGCTGCAGTGATGGCTTTCGTGAGCCGGGCCTCCGCTGCCGTGAAGGATTGCACCGAGACCAGGCCGGAATGACTGCGGGCCTTAAGGATTGCTTTAGGTTTGGGCCGTGCTGGAGCTGCCGGTGGTTCAATCCTTTTCGCTTCTCGCTGCCACCGGTCTGGCAGGGCTGGCCTTGGTGAGCCTCTGCATCGCCTTCCTCTTCTGAGCAGCCTGTTGTTCTGAACCGCTGCGTGTCTGTGGCGGCGCGGTGCCGGCTGTGATCCGACATCCTTGGCGCTATTCCAGCTGACGTTGGTGCCCCTCGATCCCGCCACCCTCCAGCCCCTGCCGAGCACGCCAGCGCTGAGCGGAGTGCTCGAGACCCTTGCCTTCTTTCGCGATCCTGATTTCGCCCGCTCCCGCTTCGAGCGCTACGGCGATGTGTACGAAACCAGCCTGCTGGGGCAACGGACCGTATTCATTCGCGGCGGTCAGGCGATCGGCGACCTGTTCGCCCAGGGCGATGCGGTTCAGGGCTGGTGGCCCGACAGTGTGCGAGAGCTGCTGGGGCCCCTGTCGTTGGCGAACCGCAACGGCGCCGACCACAAAGCCCGCCGCCGGGTGGTGGGCCAGCTGTTCGCCTCTGCTGCCCTCAAGCGCTATAGCCCGACGATCGTGGCGCTGGTCAACGAGCTCAGCCAGGAGCTGCTCGCTTCAGACGCGCCGGTGGCCCTGGTGCCAAAGCTGCGGCGTTTTGCCTTCAGCGTTATTGCGAGCACGGTGCTGGGGCTTGACCCCATCGATCGCGAAGCCCTGTTCGTGGATTTTGAAACCTGGTGCCAGGGTCTCTTCTCACTTCCCCTGGCGTTGCCCGGCAGCCCCTACGCCCGTGCCCGCCAAGCCCGCCAACGTCTGCTCAAGCGCCTAGGCGCTGTGCTCAAGAGGGCGCAGTCCGCCATGGCATCTGGAGCACCCATCGCCGCCGGCGGCCTTGATCTGCTGGCCGGTGGCTTGGATGAAGCCGGTCTCCCCCTGGGCGACGACGACGTGGCGGAGCAGCTTCTGCTGCTGCTGTTTGCCGGCTACGAAACCACCGCCTCCGCCCTGAGCTGCTTGTTTCTGACACTGCTGCAACACCCAGCCGAGCTGGACTGGCTAAGGGAGGAACTCGACGTCTTGCCGTGGCCGCCGGAGGATGGGGAGGCTGGGAGGGCCACCGACGCCCTCCGGGCTCCGCGGCTCGATGCGGTCGTGAAGGAGGTGATGCGGCTGACCCCGCCAGTAGGTGGTTTCTTCCGCCGCACCCTGGAGCCCATTGCCCTAGCGGGTGTACTGGTGCCAGCCGATCGGGTGGTGCAGGTGAGCATCGCCGCCAGCCAGCGCCATGGGGCCGATACGGAGGATCTGGCAATCTTCCTGCCGCAGCGACATTTGGACGGTGACACCACGGTCACCTTGCTGCCTTATGGAGGTGGTGAGCGGGTGTGCCTGGGCAAGGCGCTTGCGGAGCTGGAGATCAGGCTGCTGGCGGTGGGGCTGCTCAAACAGCTGACCTTGGCGCTGGAGGCGGATCAGGACCTGACGCTCAGGGTCATCCCTAGCCCCTCTCCGGCGGATGGCCTGCTAGTTCGCGCTCGTTCCACAGCCAGCTAAGCCTCCAGCCTCATCAGCACGGGGGACTCGGATGGGAACCGTGCTGCTTCTCAAGCCCCTCTGCCGATTTTCCGCAGCCACATCGGCGGGGACTGCAGACCAGGCGCTGCTGCGGGTCTCCGCTGTTCAGGTCAAAACTTGAGGAATCGGGCTCATGGGATTGAGGCAAAGTGGCCAGCGGTTAACAATTCTTTGCATTAGGTTTACGGAAAGAGCTTTCCACCCCTTGAACGACCTCCTGGCTGCTGTCTACCTGATCTTCTTTGCGCTCATCGCCGGTGGAGCTTTTGCCTTGATGAGTCAGAACCTACGCGGCTCCGCTTCTCTTGCATCCCAAAGAAGTGGCGGCAAGCCAAGGCGCCATCCTGAGGCTCCCGAGCCCGGTGACGAGGTCCTTTACGTCGACTTCAGCCGGGAGCGGCTGGAGGAGCTCTATCAACAGGCGTCGTAAGCCATCAGCTCACCACACGACTTCTGCAGCCCAGCCGGCACTACTGCGGCAGGGCTAGAGGAAATCAACTCGCAGCACCTCGCTGTGCAGCTGGTAATGGTGAATCACATCCACTGGCTCACGGCCAATGTTTCGAAGTGAGCTATCCGTGCCGTTGTAGCAATTGCAGCTGCTGAATGTTCAGGACTTGGTCCTGGCAAGTCAAGAAGACCTGCTCGATTGCTCTACTTGAAGTACCAAGCTCAGCAGCCATCGACTCTTCTCCGATGGACTGCTGGAAGTGATGCAGCACGTGCTCATATGACAAGGGTCGGCACATAGCCCGAAAAGTTGGACCTGCATTGCCTTGTCAGGAGAGCCAGCCACGCCCAGCGGCCAGGCGAGAGCCTTCCTCCGCCGCCTCAATGCAGCGCTGAGCCCGGCGCTACTGCTTCGCAGAAGCCTGTGGCTAGGCATCGTCCTGCCCCTGGGCTCGCAGCACACAGCCCTCCATCGCCTCCGGCGACTCGATCAGAGCCAGCAGGCCAGAGGTTCTCGCGCTCAGGGAGCCATCAGCCAGCAGCCGACTCACGCTGGCGTCCTCCCACAGCAGGGCGCCAGCGGATCCAGGAGCAAACAGCTCCTGCCGCAGCACCTCCAACAACTGCTGCTTCAGGGCATCAAGCTGCCCTGGCCTTAGCCGGCGGCTGTTGGGCAGCCCTTCCGCTCTCCCCGTAGGGATCACGGCTGGACGATCCGGCGCATGCTCCACGCTCCAGCTCAGGCCAGTGCCCGGAACTCCCACCGTGTTGCGCGCACAACCACTGCGGGTGACGGGGATGTTGAACGAAGCACCCCGCCCACCAACGGAGATGGAGCTCAACCCGCCCTTGGTGAAATTGAAGCGCAGCGGGCCTAGGCGGGTGGAGCGGCGAAAGCGGAAACCCATGGCTCAGCGGCTCTTGGCGTAGTAGTTGCCTGATGAATACCAGCCCAGCGGGCATCCCTTGCCGCTCTTCTGGATCGCCTCGTACTCAGTGGATACCACCGCAGCTGCCCAGGGCTTGAGTGAATGCACCGTTGGCGGATCGCCCGTCAGCATGGGGATACTCTCGTTCACCCTTTGCTCCTGATCCCCTGCTTGCCGTTCAGCACGGCCAAGGTGCTGAGCATCAAGGCCACCATGCTGCTGTTGCTCACTCCTGCTGGTGAGCCTTGCCGAGAAGGCTGATGAAACAGAGGTGCAATCTGCGGTGGGGACATGAGAAGAGCACGCCAGAAAGTGTGCTGGCTCCTACGTCATCGAGTCGTCAACATGCTCAAGCCCGTGGAGGAGGAGCAGTGTAAAATCAATATCTGCTTTAATTCAAAACCTATTCCAGAGACTATGAACCCGAGTCGCCTTTATCTCATTTTTTCCGCAGCTGGGCTGCTGCCAATTGCGCTTAGCTACGGAATTGACCCAAATCGGATCCTCCCAAAACTCTTGAAAATCCAACCCATGGGCGGGGATTTAGTTCACATCCTTAGGGCCGTAATGGGTCTCTACCTTGCAATCCTTGTCCTTTGGCTGTTGGGCGCGATCCGTGGTGGATCGCTGATGCGTACAGCCATAATTAGCGAGATAGTATTTATGTCTGGATTGGCAGCCGGCAGACTTATTGACATGCTGCTAAACGGCTGGCCAAGTCCAATCCTCATTGGGTATACCGTTGCAGAGTTGATGTTGGCCTCATTGGGAATTCTTTGTCTGTTCAGTTATGACAGAAATTCTGAAGCCACCGATGGCTTGACATAGGCAGCTCAGTCGAGACGCGCAAGCCAGACCCGACCGGCAGCTCGTGTCACTGCAAGGGGAGCATGGGATTCACAGTGACCTCTTTACAAGAAAGGGTGGTGGATTTGGAGCGAAGGGAGGTGGGCCTGGCCACCGCCCCGCCCAGTCAGTAAATGTCCTTCGCCGGGCGGCCCGGCACAGGGACTGGGTGCGACCCGCCCCCTCGCCTAGAGTCTCCAAAATTTTCCACTGCTCCATGCCCTCCGCACAGCTTGCATCCGCGATCCTGAAGGCCTCAACCCTTCTGGCAGCGAGCCTCACGGTGGGAGTGGGCGTTGCGGGCCTGGCCGCCAACGCCGCCCCCACCTGCACCTTCCTTCAGCCGGTGGGAGGCAATGGCACCTCGCCGATCGTGTCGAAGTCTGTGGGGCGGGGCAAATTGATTGGCAATACAAACTGGAACACCGATTTCTTCGTCACCCAGCCCTACACCAGCTACAAGTTTTTCTTCACCGCCAACTCCTCTGACGCCAACGCCCAGTACCCGGTGGAGGGCTACATGAAGTTCAGCGATGGCTCCAACCTGCAGATGTTCAACACCCTGATTAACCCTCCAATGGGCACCGGCAAGATGTTTGGTCCTTTCGCGGCGGTGCCGGGCAAGCAGGCCTCCCAGATGAATTTCAAGGTGGGGGCCAGCAGTGATCCCAATGCCCTTGGCTTTAGCTACCGGATCTCCGTGCAGGGCTGCCGCTGATCCGGTTGTTACAAAGGGCCATCAGCGCCGCTTGCTCGAAATCGATCTGCAGTAGGTCTCACACCTGCTGCACTAGGCGGGAGAGGGCAGGGTCGTTGTTGAGTTTGCGGTCGATCTGCGCAAAGACATACTTTATTGTGGAGTGATACTTGCCTCCGCAGGCCCTGCCAATGCGGGGAAGGTTGAGGTTGGTGCACATGCGAATCATGAACATGTTCACTTGGCGGGGCTGGCTCACTGCTCGGTGGGGGCTAGATCGCTTGCATCTAGCGAATAGCTATCGCTTGCCGGCTCGTGCATCAGCCTCCCCTCCGTCCTGGGAGTTGTCGGCGTAGGAGTGCGGCTCAAGCTGATCGGTAGTACTGAGCGCATCCCTCGGTGGGGTGTTGCCTAGCGCACCTCTCGGTGCGACCTGATCGGTATTGGTGCTGGTGGCCATGACCCGTCTCGGCTGTCAGTGGAATCGTCAGCCCATCGCGGCGCTGTCAATACCTCTTGCCGAGGCCAATAGGTCGTTGGCTCAAGAGAGTTGGCGACTACGTGCCTCCAAGGAGCGAATGGTGTCCAAAACACCGGGCAAGGCCTCCTGGCAGATCAGCAGCACCTGCTCAGCATCCATATCGAAGTACTCGTGGGCAAATGACATCGCGGAATCCCATGGCGTCCTTCCAATTGATCTCAGGGAAGCTGGCCGCCAGCCAAGAACTGCATGCAGATCACATCGAGTAGGTCCTGGTCTTCCTCCTGCTCCAGCAGAGCTGGATCGTTCATGAGGGGCTTTGCCTTGCGCGTGATCCGCTCTAGGGCCTGCCGAAGTGGCGTCAGCAGTAAATGCAGATCACCACTCACGCGCTGATGCCCTCTTTGAGGATCGCCGCTCGCAGCGGCGGGTTCATGCGCTCTCGCAAGCGCACCAGGTCAATAGGGCGCTGCAGCAGCTGCTCCAGCTCTTCTTTGAGGTGCACGGTCGCGAAGGGTGTCAGCGGGTCGAGTTCCACCCAGACATCTACATCACTAGTAGAGGTTGCCTGGTTGCGAACCGTGGAGCCAAACAGGCCGATGCGTTGCAGCTGGTACCGCTGCCGCCACTGGTTCTGGCGCCCGCGCAGAAGCGAAAGGAGCTCCTGAAGGTCGAGTGCTGGTAGAGCGATCGAGCTGGTCATGGAACCAGTGGCATCCAGCCAGTATCGACTAGTTCGGCCGCGCAGTCAGCTCTGCTGACCTGTGACGCCAAGTGCTTGCATAAAGGATGACCGCAGGAGGAACAGGCGGTTTCGGGCCTGGTTAGGAGCCTTTGATGCCAGATCAGGTTCAGAGACCAACCAGGGAAGTTCGGAGGTGCTGGGAAGTCGCTGCATACGCTCAACCCCTCAGCAGGGCCGCGCTGCCAACCATCCCGGCGGCATCAACAGGGTCAGCTGGTCGCCGTAACGGCGCCGCTGGTTAAGCAGGGCGGTGTCGTAAGCGATCACGTCGGCTTTCTGCAGCGGGGCATCGCCGCCGGCGGCAACCGAACCAGCGATAGGCGCGGAGGAGGACTGCTTCTCGATTGCCTGCTCCTGCTCAGGGCTGGGCGCCAGCAGTTGCTGATCGATAAGTGCCACCGCATCAAGCAGGGCACGGTCGCTGGAAGGGCTAGCGCCTGACGGATGGCTTCTTGATCCTGCGGTTGCCAGCTCACGCGGAGCCTGAATTCAGCAACGGGACTACTACGCAGCATCCAGGGCCATTGCCGACCATGCAAAAATCTGTATTACAGTTGGCCTATTCGTCGTACTGGGCTTGTCCCTGCGGGCCATGCCGCTCACCGTCAGGCTCGATTCCGACACCGAGCACTGTCTTAATGACCTGCTGGAGGAAACCGGCCAGGACAAAAGCTCTCTGATCCGCCAGCTAATCCGTGAGCGCTGGCAGCAGCGGCAACCACGCCCCTCCATCACCCAGCAACTGGGCGGCCATCCCGAGGCCTTCCTCGACACCCTGCCAGCCGGCAGCGCGGAGCGGCAGCAACGGCACCGGCTTCTTGGCCAGCACCTACAAAAGCGCCGAGAGGAGCGGAGCTGATGCAACGGATCTTGATCGATTCCGGCATCCTGCTGAGCTACTACCAGCAGCAGGAACCGCTCCATCAAGCGGTTGTCGCCTTCTTTGACCAGAACACTGCCCAGCTCATCACCTCACCTATTTGCATCGCTGAGGTGCTCTGGCTGCTTGGTAATCCAGGTAACCCCGCAGTGCTGGCTGCTCAAAACCACCTGCTTATTGCTGTGAGTCGTGGTGGAATTGAGGCCATCAACCTGCTTCCAGAGGACTATGCCCGGGTCGCCGAGCTCAACGGGCGCTACGCAGACCTGCCAGGTGATTTCGCCGATCTCACCTTGGTGTGCCTCTCCGAGCGGCTTGATATCGCTGAGATCCTCACGCTTGACAGCGACTTTGATGTCTACCGGCGCTTCCGCAAGCAACCCTTCTGCCGGATTCCTCTTGGCTGAGCAAAGGCCTTTTGTATCGCCTGGCTCTGCAGCAAGCCATAGGCATGGGAGGCCGCCATCGTCACCTCAACAGGTAGGGATAGTCACACCTTTTTCATCTCCGTTGCAGTGAGAATGAAGCAATCAATGGCACTAGCAAGCCAAGCCCGGATGTTGCACGCATGCGAGAAGCCCTGATCCACACCATCGGCCCAGCCCTCAAAAAGTCGACTTGGATGAATTGATGATTCCTTTCCGTGCCCTACTGCTACAGAGACTGATTTGCTCGGCCTGGTCCATCGGCGCGATTGCGCTGGTGACCGCCTCAATGCTGGAGTTGGGTTTGGTCGTTGCTGGCCCTGAAAGGTTGCTCTGATTGCAGCGCCTGAGCTCAGCACCTCAAAGTGAGTGACGGCGAGTGACAGGAAGCCGTTTAAAGTAATTAGTCAGATCAACGTAGTTAGTCAGATCAGAAACAATGGCCCTCAAGCTTGGCCAGAAGAAAAGCCCTAAGAGATCAGCACACACTCATTTGGGTTAGACAGGATCACCGCTTCACCGCCATAGCCAATGCTGGCAGCAGTAAGACTGACAGCAGGCTGCCGCCCACCAGAGCTGCTCCCACTTGCGGCGACATCAGCCCGGCCTGTACCTCGAGATAGGCGACAACAATCGGCAAATTGAGTGACTGTGACACCAGCAGCGAAAAGCGCAGTCGTTCGACCAGATCAGGCAGCGCCTGGCGATAAAGCAGCCACTGGGGCAGACCACGTATCAAGAGAATCCCCGCTAAGCAGATCACCGGTCCCCAGGGATGGGCTGCTACAGAGGCGAGGTCCAGCCGAGCACCGGCAACGACGAAGAACAGCGGTACGAATAAACCGTAGGCCGACGCCTCCAGTTGCTTAATCGCAGGAGAGATGTCGGGTTCGGCGATGAAGCGCCTCATCACCAAGCCTGCCAGCACTGTTCCCATCAGGATGTCAACTCCCAACGCCTCCGACAAGGCAATTAGTCCGACCACCAGCAGATACAGCAGCTGGATTGGCGTGGCGGATGCTGAGCCCGCTACGGACTCAAACCAATACCAACATCTTGACTGCCCCATCCGCGCCGGCACCAATGCCAGCAACCACGCCACCACCACCACCAGAGCAACACTGAGCACAGTTGTGATGGGATCGGCAGATCCCAGCAACAGGGCCACGGCCAACACCGGGCCCAGTTGTCCCCAAGTGCCTGCACTAAGCAACAACCGCCCCAGCGGTGAATCCCACTCTCCCGACTCCCGCAGGATCACCAGCAATGTCGATAGGGCGGTCGAACTGAGTGCCACCACCAATGCAACCGGACGTAACCCATCGCCAAGGGGCAGCACCGAGACCAGAAGCACCCCCACAATGAGAGTGGCAAGCCATCCCAAGGCCCCCAGCCGGCCTGGGGTGCCGCTAAGGGTTTTCTGATCAATATTCAGCCCTATTAAGGCGAAGATCAAACCAAGACCTATCTTCGCGAAAAGATCAATCGCTGGATCCTGCTGCACCAAGGCCAGGCCAGAAGGCCCTACAGCAATCCCCCCCAACATCAATAGCGCGACTGTTGGAAGGCGGCCTCCAAACAGTCGAGCTACGAAGGGAGATACAGCAACAATGGCAACGATTGTCAGCAGTCCCTGTAGACCAACACTCATGGGCTGCGGAAAAATTTAACCATCATCCTGCTCCAGCACAGCTGGATCGTTGAGGAGGGGCCTTGCCTTACGTTTGAGGGCAGGCGGGCTGGTGCCGATGTGGTAAACCAGTGATCGGCTGGGGTGGTATTTATCCGGCTGTTACTGCGTCAAGAGCCGGTGATAACAATGAGCCAAGCCCCTCGTCTTGAAAAGCTTGGCCGCTTTCTGTTGCGGGGCCTGCGCATCGGCGCCAGCACCGTGTCGATCGTGGAGTTGCTGCGTAGCGACTGGAATGCTGGCATCAGCGCTGGCGTTGCCTGGCTGGTGTTTCTGCAGGTGGAGCGGCGGCTGCCGCCCCTCAGCCCGGAGACCGAGGACTGATTCGTGCCCCGAGGTTCATCGCTCCGGGCTTTGTTGTGCTCAGACCAGCTTGGTGAGCACGTGCTGCATCACCTCCAATAGTCCATCGGCGAGGGGGCGATGGCTGCCGAGCTTGGCGCTCCAGATCGATCCAGACAGCAGTTCCTCTGGGCTGATCAGACCCAAGTCCTGGCCCTCCAGAAGCTGCAGCTGCTCCAGCGGCACCGATAGCTCGGCCTGAAACACATGGGCCGTTCGGCGGTGGATGTGATGCACCATCACCAGCTCCACCGTCGGGGGCTGCCAGCTGATCTCCTCCAGCAGCTCCCGCCGCAGGGCCTGCTCTGGCGTTTCGCCGGGGTCGAGGTGTCCGCCAAAGAGCCCCCAGCAGCCGGGCGCAACGATGTCGGGGATCTCGTCGCGCAGCTGCATCAGCCAGCGACCATCCCGATGCAGCATCGCCAGGGCGACTTCAACGGCCATGGATCGGCCTCATGCAGAGGCCGACCGGCGCTGCTGCTTGGCGACGAGCGCGGCCCCGCCGGCTGCCAGCACCAAGCCACCGCTGATGGCGAAGAAAACCAAGGTCTGCAGCAGCAAAAGGAAGATTCCAATGGCCGACCCGGTCACGATCTGCACCCTCGCCTTGATCAGCAGGGTGAGCAGCAGCAGCACAGTGGCCTTCAGGGCCAGAACCTTGGCCGTGCTGAATGGCAAAAAGGGATTCAAAAACACATGTTGATCTCGGGTGTACCCATGCTGGCGGACTGATCCCGCAGCGGTGGCTTCATTTGCGGCATTTCAACGGGGTGCTTTCTCCCAATGGAAGGAGTTGCTTTAGGCCATGCCCGTGAGCCAACGTCCCCCCAGTGCAAGGGCGATGGCAAGGGTTGATCCCAGCCCCAGCAAGCGGGGACTTGTGAGCAGCAGCCGCCGCAGGATCACCAAACTCCAAATCAGACCCACCGCAATCACCGCGCTCTGGCAGAAGGCCACCACATGCTGATCGGCACTCCAGCTTGGCCAGAGGGCAGCCGCGGCTCCTTGCCAGGGGAAGGCACTCACCGGCAGCAGCTGGCCGGCCTCGACCATTCCCAAGGGCAAATAGCGAGACAACAACAGGGCCCACACCAGCGGCAAGAGCCCATAGAGCAAGGGTTTCTGCCACCAGCCGGCCACCAAAACAGGCAGCAGCAGCGCAATCAAAGCCACCCCAAACCTGGGCAGCAGGGGACCTGCTTGTAGGGATTCAGGGGCCCATGGCAGCCAACCCAGCCAGCCCTGCCAGTGATGCAAAGCCACACCGCCCAGCAGCACCAAGAGCAAGAGCCGTTCGCCAAAGGGGACGGCCATGCCCTTTTGCAGGTCGGCCGCGGGCGGGCGCAGGCGCAATTTCACAGAGCGGTGCGGACAGGCTTGAACGCAGGTGAGGCAAAGCACGCAATTGCGATTGTCTTCCAGGTGGGCTGGATGGGTCCCCAGGGGGCAGCCTCCCGTGGCCAGGCCTTCCCCTTCCGCTGGTCCGCCTTTGAAGCAGGCATAACTGCTGCAACTGCCGCTGCAGGTGCCCGCCTCGGCCCGCAGCTCCAGCACCGATAACTTGGCCATCAGGCCATTCATGCCCCCCACTGGGCACAAATAGCGACACCAGAAGCGCTTCTCAAACAACAGCGAGCACACCACCGCCCCGCCCGTAATCACGAGCAGCAGACAGCTGCTCAACCAGGCCGTGTCTTCAAGATTGGCCAGCTCCTCCCACAGCAAGATGGCGCCAAAGCCAGCGGCCAACACCGGTGCGGCCCAGCGGTCGGTGTCGCCCCGGGGCCAACGGCGCGGCTGCCAGCCCAGTAAACGGGCGAGCTTCTGGCTGATTTCGCCCCACACCATGAACGGGCAAAAGGAGCACCACAGCCGCCCCACCAGCGGGAAGGTGACAAGAATCACTGGCCACCACCAGGCCCAAAACAGATTCAAGGCACCGTTGTGGGCCCGATCCTGGGGCCCAAGCCACAGGGCCCCATTCACCAGCACAAACAGCCAGCTCACCAAGCCAAACAACAGACCATTCCAGAGCAAAGGGGCTCGCATCCACTCCCTCAGCCGAGGCTTCCAGCCCCAGATGTCGAAGCGCAGGCTGGTGGGCCGGCTTAGTAGCCAAAACACATCTTCCGGCAAGAGATCGGGCAGCTCACCATGAACGGCTGACGCCTTGGCCTGAAGCAGTGCCCGGTTGATCACCACATCCAGTTCCCGCAGGTTGTTGGGGAAGTCGTGGCTTTGGAGACGCTTCACTACGTTGGCGGGCACCTGGGGTGGCTTGGGCCAGCCCAATTGGCGGGCACGGCGCCGCAGGGAGTAACGGATCCAATCCCCCAAGTCTTGGCGGCGCACCCGTAGGGGAGGCACCCGGATTTGGTCGCAGAGACCTTCCAGTTCCGGCACACTGGATTCGGCGGTGAACAGCAACCGGCCTTGAAATGGTTCGCTGCAGCCAGGCCATTGGCCCGTTCGCGCCAGCTCGATCAGTAGGGCTCGCAGCTCGGGAGGGGCGGCATCGAAGCGATCCAGCAGCACGCACCCCTGACCGAGGCACTCCAGCAACGGCGGCCCTTGGCTTGGGGAACCGTGAAACAAATCGCCGCCATCGGCGCGCAGCAGGCTGGTGTCAACGCGAATCAATACATGGCGCCGGTCGCCCGAGCCGAAATGAACGAGCGCAGCCAGGTTGTCCTTCTCCAGCCCAGGCTCGCCACTGATCAGCACAGGCCGCCGCGCAGGATCTTGAGCCGCCTGGGCCAAGGCCGCCCGGAGCTTGACGGCGTAGCGACTTCCCCCAACCACCCCACGCCGGGTTGATCCCACCAGGTAGGGAGCCAGGCGTCGCAGGGCCGGTGCGTCTAGCTCCTGGGTTGGGGAGGTCATGGAGAAGGTGGGCTTGGCGGCGGGGGCCAGGGATGTCCGGTTGCTCTTGGGGCTTCCAGTTCCGCTTCAGCATTACCACCAGCGGCTGCTGATCGCTGAATGACCTGGGGATAAAACACAACTAGCTGTCCCCTTTGGTCTGAAGACCCGTATCAAGACCGTATAGAAACCGTAGCGATGGTGGCCGCTTGCTCAGTGCGGGTTGTGCAACAGCGATGGAAACCCAAGAGACGGATCAGAGCAGCTGCTCATCGCTGAGCTCGCCGCTGACGTAGCGATGTAAGACGCTGCTGATAAGGGTTTGGTAAGGCATACCCAGCCGCAGCGCCCTGACGCGCAAGGCCTCTAGGTCAGTACCGGAAAGCCGGATATTGATTCGTTGGTCCTTCTGGCCGGTGACCTGGGCTGACTCTCTGAGCTGATTGAGCAGATCAGGAGTAGCAATTGAACGCAGCGCGCCCAACTCCACAGCTTCTAGGAGCTCACGCTCGTCTTGATCGAGTGAGTCGTTGCTAGGGGGAAGGTGGCTTTGCATCGTCATGTCGTGTCTTGACGGAGGTAATCGAGTGTGGCTTTGCGGCTGGGAATGATCGTTTTGAGAAAGAGGTGGTCGTCGTCTTCCACGTATGGGACGAGGTAGACATATTGATTCACCTCAACAACAAGGATGCGCTGGCTTGGATATTGCTCTGGATTGGGGTGGGCCAACACATCGAGCAAGCCTCCAGTTTCGATGGCCACCACAACAGCCTCGAAGTGGATGGACCGCTGGGCACCGAGCTGCTGGTTTTTATCACTGCTCCAGCGAAAGGGCTTCATGAGCGCAGTTTAGGTTCTCTGTCTGCCGTTTGTCATCAAGCAGCACTGAGCTGCTGCGGCAAGAGCTAGCAGCCGAGTGCCCTGGTGGATGGAGCCTGATCACCGATCTCTCCACCCGACCTTGTCGGCACTGTTACCCCGCCTGCAGCTGTTGCATGACTGCTGGCGCAACCTGCCTGGAGTGAGTTGCGCTCCAATGCCCCTTTCCCAAAGCTCGATGGAACTTCATTCGCGCCCTCAGTCAGCTCTGCCAAGGGAGCCTATGCTTGGCAATTGGGATTTTAGCAAAGTGAATAAGGAAGAAATCTTGCATGACTACAAGCAAAAGCCTGGTGCGTTTATTCCTGAACTCGTGGCCTTGGATGATCTTGTGGACATTTTTCTAAACAACCCTGGCTTCCACTCAAGCTTCGAGGACTTTATGGACGAATGGCAAGAAGAGGATAATGCTGTAGAATGTGAATTCTAAATCATAACCAATTTCATATGGATATCCCTCCTCAAGAACTTAATCCAAAGTGGTTTAAGAGTCACCTGCTTGATCGCTCGGTTGAGCTTCAAGAGCTTTATGAGTTGCCTCAAGGTGAGCTAGATCTAGTAATGGCAGAGGCTGCCGAGCTCAGGACTGATGTGGTCAATCGCGACCGCAACCATGGCAAGTGGTGCACCGCCGGCTATTTCCTGGAATTGGCGAAGATCATTAGTGAACGGCGATTCGCTCAGCTTGTTCAGAAGTAAGGCCGCACGGCGCCGCACCAACCACCTTCACGTGCCGTTACAGTTGCCGTAACAAACTGAAACATGCATGACTGAGCCCGCTCCCCGCTTTGGCTTTGTCGTCTTCGCCGAAACCTGGAACGGTCGCCTGGCCATGCTTGGCTTCGTGATCGGCCTGGGCACCGAGCTACTTACCGGCCAGGGCATTTTTTCCCAGATCGGGCTCGGTTGATCAGTGCCCTTGTGCTGCAGCCAAATATCGCCGACTGACGCCAGCGCTTCCGTTTCGTTTCACACCACCCAGGAGATCCCCATGACCAACACTCCCGCCAACGACAAGCTGCTCGATACCAGCGCCGAACAGCTGACCCTGGTGGCGCAGCTCAAGCGAGCTGAACTGTTTAACGGCCGCGCCGCCATGCTCGGCATCGTGATCGGCATCGTGGTGGAAGGCCTCACCGGCTTTGGCATCGCCCACCAAATCGGCCTCGGCGCCCTTGTGGATGGCTACGCCGCCTGCCGCACCCAGTTCCTGCCCTTCTGCTTCTGAGCCCCTGCTCGGCTTGTACGCCATTGGCTTTCCGTAACTCGGGTGCTGGGCAGCGTCTAGGTTCCGGAGGGCGGCCTGCGAGCCGACTCGATCAGTAGGTTCTGGAGTAGCTCTTTGCTGCTGATCAGCAGGTGGGCCAGCCAGGTGCCCGTCAATCGGGGTTCGGCTACCCGATCGCCCCTGCAATGGCTGATGGCCTGCTCGATCTCGGCCAGCTCGCGAGCGATGTTGCGCACCATCGCTTCTGTGGTCTCGCGGGGGCTGGGCCGGAAAGGAATTTGCATCGGCTCCACTCTGCCCCCGGGCAGGTGCTGGGGTGGCATCTAGCAGCGCACCGGCACCACCTGCATGCCGACCGGTGCCAGTGCGATCAGCGCCAGCTTGATGTGCTGGATCCCGAAGGGAATGCCGATGATCGTCACGAAGCAGGCCACTGCAGAGGTGAGGTGGCCGATCGCTAGCCACCAGCCCGCCACCAGAAACCAGATCACGTTGCCGATCAGCCCCAGCGGTCCGGTGCCGAAATCCATCCGTCCGGTGAGCTCACGCCTGCTCACGGCCTCATTTCCAAACGGCCAGAAGGAGTAGTTGCCGATCACAAAGCAGGCCCGGGCCCAGGGAAGGCCGACGATCGTGATCGCCGCCACAAGACCGGCCAGCCACCAACCGAGGCCCATCACCACCCCGCCGAGCACGAACCAGAGAACGTTGAGCAAAAAGCGCAGCATCAGATCTTCCACGGTGCTCCCAGCCTGGCAAAAGGGAGATGGGAGCGCAGCCGTGATGGGTGATGTCCTCCTTCTTCTTCTTCTTTTCAACCCCTGCTTCCCAGCCCCCTGCAGCAGCGGTCAGGCATCCGTTGTGCCTCTCCATCACTGTTTGAGTAACTTGCAAAAGCTGAGCCGACGTTCGTAGCAGCCATGCCTGACGGAAGACCATCCCATGTAGTCGTCATCGGAGCTGGATGGGCTGGTTGGGGCGCAGCCAAGGCGCTCTGTGAAGCGGGTATTCGTGTCACCTTGATTGATGGGATGTCCGATCCAACAGGCATTCAACCAATCACCACCAAAAGCGGCAAACCTTTCGAGGCAGGCACCAGAGGTTTTTGGAAAGACTATCCAAATATCAATGCACTCACAGATGAACTCGGCGCTGGCGATATCTTCACTGACTTCACAACCAGTGCCTTCTGGTCGCCAGATGGCTTAGAAGCAACAGCGCCTGTCTTTGGAGAGGCACCCCAATGGCCAAGTCCGCTTGGCCAGATGGTGGCAACAATCACTAACTTCACGCGACTACCCATTCAAGACAGGCTCAGTATTGCAGGGCTTCTTTATGCGATGCTGGACCTTTATCGTAGCGATAAGATTTTCCAGCAGTACGACGATCTCGATGCGCAATCACTCTTTGTCAAGCTTGGCATCAGCGATCGGCTCATCAATGAGTTCTTGCGCCCCACCTTGCTGGTTGGCTTGTTCAAGCCGCCCGAAGAGCTTTCGGCCGCGGTCACCATGGAGCTCCTTTATTACTACGCCCTGGCCCACCAAGACTCATTTGATGTCTGTTGGATCAAGTCGAAAAGTATCGCTGAACATTTGTTTGCACCTCTGAGTAGAAGGCTGATCTCCCGCCATCATCTGCAGGTCCTTGGTGGAACGTTGGTGAGACGGGTGAATGTGTCGTCTGACTCGCAGCGCGTCAGCTCGGTTGAGCTTCAGAACATGGCAACCAAAACAGTTCAGGTGATTGACGACGTAGATGCCGTGGTCTTGGCGGTTGGTGCAAAAGGGCTCAAGTCTCTGATGGCTCAATCCCCAGAACTCAGCAAGGCAGCACCAGAGCTTGTTAGCGCTGCTTCGCTTGGCTCCATCGATGTCGTTTCAGCACGTCTTTGGTTGGATCGTTATGTTCCAATCGCTTACCCAGCCAACGTGTTTTCCCGCTTCGAATCACTGAAGGGCTCTGGAGGCACTTTTTTCATGCTGGATCAGTTGCATATGGATGCGCAACAGGCTCTCTGGGGTGATGGGCAGCCCCAGGGCTCGGTGGTCGCCAGCGACTTTTACAACGCATCGGCTATCGCAGCGATGAGTGATCAAGAGATCATTGACCTGCTTACGCGTGACCTGCTCCCCATCGCTCATCCCGAATTCACCAATGCCAGGGTGGTGGATTCCGAGGTGCGGCGCTATCCAGGCTCGGTGTCGCTCTTTTCTCCGGGCAGTTTCAGAAAACGGCCACCTTTGGAAACCTCAGTGCAGTCGATCGTCTGCGCTGGCGACTGGGTGCGAATGGGCGACAAAGAACATGGAGCCAAGGGTCTGTGTCAGGAACGAGCCTATGTGTGCGGGCTGGAGGCTGGGAACTCCTTGATCAGACGCAAGATTGTCAACGGTGCCGATCACTCCCATTCCATTCTCCCTATTCGGGCAGACGAGCCACAAGTCGTTCTAGGCCGTGCTCTCAACAAGCTCGTGATGGATCCAATCGAAGCCCTTGGTCTGAAACTGCCGTGGTTCAACTCCTAACGAGTGCTGGACTGACGGCCGAGTTCATTCAGTGCTGAGGCTTGCGGTCTTGTCGTTCAAGCACCGCCAAAAAGACGTCCACGCCATCAACCTCCTGGATCTACGCGACAGCTTGGTTGGTTTGATTAACGGTGAGGATCAACAGGCGCTTTTCGTCCACCACCCGTTGCCAAGTACATCGGTCTGTCAATGCAAATAAATAGATTCTCAATGCTCCGCTCATTTGGTGCCAGAAACACAAGCGTGGTTGGTACCGGCCCACTGCAGGGCTGCACTGAAGTCCACTCCTCGCAGGAAGGGATGTTGGCATCTGATTGGGATTGCTACGGCGCATCCGATAGCTGGGAGTAAATGGAGCTAGCGGATCAGTTTTTAGCAGCATCCGCGGATTTGGCGCCTCCGCAGTCTTGCCAGCTGGAGAGTAGGCAAGCCAGCTCGGATTTCATTATTTGCAGCATTTGGATGCGCGAGTCAATTGAGGCCATGTTAGTTGAGATACTATCCTTTATCACCGAACAATTGCATATGCCTGCGCGGCGCACTTCAAGAATGCGGGCCAACTCGCTGATCGGCACATCCATAGACCGTAAAGCCCGAATGATTTCCAATTCTACAAGACTTTCGAGACTGAATAGACGGTATTTGCCCTCAGATCGGGCCGTATGCAGTAAACCTTGATCGCAATAAAAGCGAATCGTTTTCACCGAAAAGCCGGAGATCTTGGCTATCTCGCCAATCCGAAGACCAGGAGCGTCTTGAGCTGCGGCAAGGGGCAGGGGCGCCATTAGTCAACCCTCCATCCAGTGGATAGATGCAACTCTACCCAAGGACCCGAGTGAAAAGCGCTCATGTCTCCATCAGCCAGCTCTTACTGGAGATAAGTGTTAGGATGTAAATAAGTATTTTCTGCCCCCTCCGGCTGAATCCCATGACGATGAGTTCCCTGAAGATTGCCGCGATGGGAATCGGAGCCATTGCGGCTCCATTCCTGCTGGCTGGAGCGTGCAACGCAGGCCAAAAGGACGTACCGACTCTCTACCCAACAAAGGCGGAAGCTGAAACCGCTGCCAAGCTGCATTTCAATTGCACCGGAGCCCACCGCATGGGTACCCAGTGGATGCCGTGCGCCACACACGGTGGGTCCCAGCCTTCCAAGCCCAGTGGATCCCAGCACTGAATTCTACAAGTGAATTAATTCACTGCTCGCCATCTAATTGATATGTCCCAATGCGGCGATAAACCGAAGCTGCTCGCCATAGGCGTAGCTCCCTTGGGCATCGTTTCGATCGGAATCGTGCCGATGGGGGTAGTGAGCATTGGTGTGGTGCCCATGGGGGTAGTGAGCGTTGGCGTAGTTGGAATGGGCATTATTAATGCCTGCGTGGTTGGCATGGGAGTGCTGATGGCAGGCATCAATGTCATGGGTATCTGGACATTCAGCCCAAGCAACAGCCGCCAACACCACAGCAGTCGACCAGTCCAGGAAAACATCATGGCCTACCCCAGCAAGGTGTTGGCTCTAGAAAAAGCCCAGGAGCTTGGCTGCAATGGCGTTCATGCCATGGGATCGCTATGGATGCCATGCGCTGAGTATGCGCATCCAAAACACTGCTGAATCAGCCTGTTGAAGCAACTCTTCTTATCCATCACAATTATCATCAACGAAGGTCCATGGCCCCGATTCTTAGCCTCATTCTTATCGGCACCAGCTCACTCGCTGGCCTATCCCAAGACTATTCCTCTGAATTTATTCGTTTCAATACCCATGCTTCCGAGTTGCTAGCCTGCGGCGGCGGCGGCTCAGGCTCCTATCGCAAACCCCCGAAGCCCGGCCATGCGAAACCTGGGGATTCGGCACATCAGAGGGGGACCCAGCCAACTAGCACCGACATTAAGCCAGTCCAAACAAACATAAATTCAAGCCAAACCTGAATTCAGCACAAGAACAAGGGCCCCGGCAGTTAATTGCCGGGGCTTTTAATTTTAAAACTAGAATTTAAATGTCGTTTTGACTAGAGCCCCAATCGAACTGAAGCCTTGCCCCACGGGCGTTCTTTGCCCCATCGGCCGGCTAAGATAAAATAGGGCAGGTGTAATGCTGATCTTATCAGTGACTTGGAACTTATACCAACCTTCCAAGGCATAATTACCATCTTCTGGGTTTACACCGCCAGTCAGTGATGTGGCAAAAACAGCCTGTCCGACTGCAAAGCCAAAGTCATTGCCTTTGGCGAACACATCAGTCCACTGCAGTCCAACCATCCAGGATTGGCTAACGCTGGGCCTGCCAACCGTTTGTACCCCATAGGTTGTGGTGTTGATCCCCCAGCCCAGGCTCACGGAAGGTATCCAGCCACTTTCGAGTGGCTGCCAAAATGCACTTACGCCGAACGCATTGGTTTCAGCACCAACTGCTTCCCCGTGGTCGATGGAGCTATGAACAGTTGGAGTGGTGCCTGGT
The DNA here is from genome assembly GCF_024346235.1 of Cyanobium sp. BA5m-21. NCBI lineage: Bacteria > Bacillati > Cyanobacteriota > Cyanophyceae > Synechococcales > Prochlorococcaceae > Cyanobium > Cyanobium sp. BA5m-21. The sequence continues at coordinate 11,470 of NZ_JAGQCO010000029.1, read as the reverse complement.
ACAAACTGGGTGAGCGGTTGCACATAGGACCATATCGCAGCCAGGCCCCATTGTTCTTGTTGATAACCGACTTGCACACTAGCGGTGCCACCAGACTCAGACGTGAAGAGCCCTTTTGTTGAATCCGAGCCAAGGGCTGAAACATAGTTTGCACTTACGCTCCAGCCATTGTTTTGCCACCACAGGCCAGCTCCGGGGCCAAGATTCTTGCTATAGGCAGCTGGAGCACCATTAACGGTAAAGAGGTTTAAAATGGTGTCAGCAGGGTAGACGCTGGGCCAAAGCGCCAGCATGTCTTCCTGCCCCACACGGGCCCCCACCGTGGCTGTGAATTGCTTGCCGATGGGGAATTGGTAAAATAGCTTGTCAATGCCGACAATATTTGGGCCAGCATCCTCTTCAAAGGCAACCTCTAATTCGGCGGAATTGCCAATGCCGTGGGGCTCTCCACCAAAGGCGCTTCTGCCAAAATTGCCAGCACGAAGATTAGTACGAAGTAAGTCTTTTCCGGTGAAGCTTGTATCTAAAGTCAGCTGAAGATCGTAGTTAAATGTGACATTCTCGGCGACCCCATTGACCGGGGTCCGGGGGGCGCGTTGGCTTACCGTATTTGCCGCCGAATTGTATGCACTACCGTTGTACCCCACTCCTCCTACGACAAACGTCGCAAGGCCCGAAAGCTTGGTGGTAGTGGAGAACTGCTGGGCTTCCAATGTGCCCACCTTGGCCTCGAGGCCGTCAACACGGCCCTTGAGCACGGCGAGTTCCTTTTTAAACTCTTCCATCAGCCGTTGCAGCTCGTCGGTCACCTCGGTGACGCGATCGAGGCAGGCATTCAGTAGAGCAGCCGCTTCATAGCGGGTCATCGCCTGCCCACCCTTGTAGCTGCCGTTGGGGTAGCCCGCCACGCATCCGTATTTCTCCACCAGGTTGGAAAGTGCCTGGTATGCCCAGTCGGTAGGCCTTACGTCGGAGAACTGGTTGACACTGGTGACCTGATTGCTAGAGCGCCAGGCCTTGAGCTCGTCAATTTCTTGCTGCTCCATGTAGCCGTTGATGGAATCACGACTATTCAGTGAGGCCAGCTCATTGGCCGATGCGGGTGCAAGGGCACCAAAGGGCAGCAAGGGCGTAGCGGCCAGTAGCAATGACGAGCAAGCGAAGCGAAGTGACGACATTTAATACAACAAATCTGGAAGCTTGATGCTTGAGCCAACCCAAACAACGGCGTTGATTTAAAACCAAGATGCCGCCGCCAGAAAGCCCAAAATCAGCAAGATGCGTCGATTATGCCTCAACACTCCCTTGAACGTGACTCACTGGAGAGTTGTGTCAGTATTTCCTGGCTCCACTCGGCTTGTGCGTTTCCTGTCTCTGCTGTGGTGGATTTATAGCCAGGCGGGTAATCCCTGATGCGTTGCACCATCGCCTGCTGGTTATCCCGACCAAAGGAGCCAATGACGATAGCATTGCTATCAACGCTGTGATGGAGCCATGCCTGATCTATTGGTGCGCGGCGTCGATGACGACCTGGTCCAGGCGCTCAAGAAGCGGGCCGGGGCCCATGGCCGCAGCCAGGAAGCGGAACTGCGGGCGATCCTTGCAGCTGCTCTGCTGAGCCCACCGCGGCGCAATTTGGCGGAATTACTGGCTGCCATGCCGGATGTTGGGGTGGACGCCGATTTCCAGCGCCAGGACGATCAAGCGGCTGCTGCTGATGTTTTTGATTGACACCAACGTGATCAGCGAAGCCCGCAAGGGCCGCCGCGCTGATGCGGGTGTGCAGGACTTCTGGTCAACTGCTGCACGCGACAACACCCCGCTGTTTATGGCTGCCATCACCATTGGTGAGCTGCGCCGTGGGGTGGAGTTGATTCGCCACCGGGGGGATCAACCCCAAGCCAAGCTGCTGGAACAGTGGCTAGCTGAGGTGTTGCAGACCTACGGCGATCGGGTGCTGGACCTTGATGGCGATGCGGCCCAGATCTGGGGGCGACTGCGGGTGCCCAATCCTCACAAAGCCATCGACAAACAGATCGCTGCCATCGCCCTCCTCCACGACCTCACCGTGGTGACGCGCAACGTCGATGACTTCGCTGGCTGCGGGGTGCGCCTGCTCAATCCGTTTCAGCCTGTGCCGTGATGCACCCCCCTCTGCCCCCGGGCAGGGCCACAGCCGCTGGGCCTCAAGGCCTGGCTTGGGGTGGTGTTGCATCGCTGGCATCCAACCTGGTAGCAGTCTTAATTTGGGGAATCTTCCAGACCGATCCCCTTCTTGGCGCAGGACATCCTGATCATCCTGCTGTTGATCGTGGCCAACGGTCTGTTCTCCGGCGCTGAAATCGCAATCATTTCGGCACGCCGTTATCGGCTAGAACAACTCTCCGAGAAGGGAGACCGCTCAGCCCGGGTGGCGCTGAGACTGGCCGAATCGCCTAATCAGTTTCTGTCCACGGTTCAGATCGGCATCACCTTGATCGGCATCCTCACCGGTGCGGTCGGTGGTGCCACCGTTGCTCGCCAGCTCGATTCCCTGCTGGAGCGCCTGCCTGTGCTGGCGCATTACAGCGAAGGGCTGAGCTTTGCGCTGGTGGTGGCCGTGATCACCTACTTATCGGTGGTAGTCGGCGAGCTGGTGCCCAAGCGCCTGGCCCTGGCCAATCCAGAGCGCCTGGCCTGCGCTATTGCACCCAGCATGCGCTGGCTGTCGCGGGCCAGCGGTCCGGTTGTCCATCTGCTCAGCAATTCGACCGAAGCCCTGATGAAGCTGCTGGGGGTTTCCACCACCAGCGAACCAGACATCACCGAAGACGAGATCAAGGCGATGATTCGTCAGGGTGCTGATTCGGGCGTGTTCGAAGAGGTCGAGCACGACATGGTGCAGCGGGTGCTGCGCCTTGGTGATCGCACCATCAAGACGTTGATGACCCCCCGCACTGACATCTGCTGGCTCGATGTCGAGGAGTCGCTGGAAACGAGCCTGCAGGGCATCCTCGAGAGCACCCATTCCCGTTTTCCGGTGGCCAGGGGCAACCTCGATGACTGCCTGGGGGTGGTGCGGGTCCGCACCCTGTTATCGGCAAAGATCACCGGCCAGTCGATCAACCTCGAAGAACTGATGCAGCCGCCACTGTTCATGGCCGAAAGCACCCGGGCTCTATCTGTTCTCGAGCAATTCAAGCGCACTGGTATTCACATTGCCCTGGTCACCGATGAGTTCGGCGGGATCGAGGGTCTTGTCACTCTCAATGACCTAATGGAGGGCATCGTTGGCGACCTGCCCTCGGTTGAAGATAGAGACGGACCCATGGTGGTGATCCGCGAAGACGGATCGTTGCTTGTCGACGGCGGCCTGGATCTCGACGCTTTTGCTGAGCTGATCGACCAGGACATCTTCCGCATTGATCAGAAGTGCCGATATCACACCCTGGCCGGGTTTGTGATGCATGTGCTCGAGCGCATCCCCCGCGAAGCCGACCATTTCGAGTGGCAGGGCTACCGCTTCGAGGTGGTGGATATGGATGGCAAGCGGGTCGACAAGCTGCTGGTCTCGCCCATCAACAGGGATACCCCCAGGGTGATTTCCCCTTCTCCATAGGCTGCTCACTCCAGGTGATGCACCGCATGCACCACCACGCCAAAGAGGCCTGAGCGATCAAAGACCTCCAGGTCCAAAGGAATTGCTGCCTCTCCTGGCCGCACCGGTTCAAGCAACCACTGCTCCCCCTGACGCAGTAGCGGCCGCATCAAGAAGCTGCCCTGGTGGGCAACGACAACGACATTGCCGGAGCGGGGCTCAACGCTGCGGTCGATCACCATCAGGTCGCCGTCCTTGATTCCGTGCTGGCGCATGCCATTGCCGCTGACCCGCATGTAGAAGGTGCAAACCGGGTTGGGAATCAGGGCGGCATGGAGATCCAAGCCCTCACCCAAAGAACCCTTGCAGTAGGGCACAGGCTCGCCAATGGGCAGATCGGACAACATCGAGACCTCAGCAGTAGTGCAGCCGTTCTACTGCTGGTGAGGTGGGCTGGCCCCCGGCGTCGCAATCCGCATCGAGGCACCGAAGGAGCTGCTCACTCCTCTTCTGTGCTGCCCAAAGGGATGAGCTTGATCTGCTTACGACCCAGCTTGATCTCGAACTCATCGCCTGGCTTGAGGTCGAGCAGGGCGGTGTAGGCCTTGCCCACCATGAGATTGCCGTTGAACTGGATCTTGGTCACGAAGCTGAGGCTGCGGCCACCCTTGCCACGGCCGGTGGTATCGGCACCAAGGCTTACCCCCTTAGCACCGAGCAGGGCCTCATAGAACGCGGTGAAGTTGAGGCGCTCGCCGCCGTCTTTCTTGGTGCTCACATAGCCGCACTCACGCACGAGATCTGACTTGGAGACATCGCCCAGCTCCTTGACCTTGGCGAGCAGTTCTGAACCGGTAATCATTTGATACTTGCGTGGTACCCAGAACATAACAAACCCACGTGCTGTGTCAATTCACTAAATCAATAGCCAAGCCTTTGCTTCTACTGGTTCCAGAGGCAACCAATAGCGCAGCTTCGCGATATTGCAAAAGGTGCGCGATATTGCAAAAGGTGATTGTCAGCGCAGGGATTCGCAGGCTTCTCCATCGCCATTGCCATCGAGATAGCTGTGCCCCTGGCGCAGCAGGTCCTGGGCTTTGGCATAGGAGCTGATCTCGCTGCAGCGCTAGCGGCGTCCGCGGCGGAAGTCCCAGGGCCGGGTGATGCCGCCCTCCACCTGCCAGACCCCATATCGGCGCCGGCTGGCACGGTATTCGGCGTCCAGATACTCCTGGGCATTACACCCACTGAGGTACTGGCGGTAGGCGAAGGCTTGGCCGTCTTCCACCATCGCCAGGTTGATGTTGATTTCTGCGATCACCTCCGCTACCGAGCGGCCATAGCGATCGGTGGTTTTGACCTCGAGCCTGATCTCCCGGCCGACAGGGAGCCGCTGCTGCAGGTAGCTGCGGGCCTGCTGGCCATACGTGCCTTGTGCCGTTTCCGGGGCGTCAATGCAGGCCAGCCTCACTGTCATGGCTTTGCTGGCCTGGCGGACGCGGATGGTGTCGCCATCGCCAATGGAGAGCACCATGGCCGTAACGCCCTGACCAGAGACACCAGCCGGCCAGGCAAGAGCCGTCAACGCCGCCACAACCAGCAATACCTTGCTTGCCATCGCTGGAGTTTGCACGGGCATCCTTTCCATTGGGCCTATGCATGGCCGCTGCGCCAGCCTGGAGCTCTGAACCAGCTCCCTCCACGGTGGGAGTTCCGGCCACTGGCCTGAGCTGGAGCGATGAGCACACCTGGATCGTCCAGCACTGATCCCTCCTGCTGCGAGCCCAGGGGCAAGACGATGCCTAGCCGCAGGCTTCTGCGAAGCAGCAAGGCCGGGATCAGCTCTCCAGACCCGTTTCTAGTTCCAACCCGGCTCGGCTGAGGTTCCAGCGGTAGATGGCGCTGGCCTCGGCGGAGCGGGCCACCTGGAGGTTGCGCTGGGCGATCAACAGTTCCGTGAGTGGGGAGAGGCCGGCTCGATACCGGAGCAGTGAATCCTGCACCGAACGCTCGCCGGCGGTGATGGCCGCCCGTGCGGCCCTGGTTTGGGACGCGGCTGCCCGGTGGGTGGCGAACCAGGTTTCCACGCTTTGGATGATGGCTTGCTGGGCCTGCTGGACGGTGATCTCCGTCTGGGCGGCGCGGCGCTGGGCCAGGGCGATCGACTCGCGTGTAAGACCGCCGTCATAGAGGGGCTGGCGCACGGTGATGGCGGCGCCCCAGTCGGTGAAGCTGCCGGAGGCACTGCTACTAGTGCTGACGGACGGCAAGGTCACGCTGGAACCATTGCTGGCGCTGATGTTGGGGGTGGCGCTCTGGTTTGGAATATCTAGCCAATTACCGCTGACGCCCCCACCCACCAGTAACCCCACGCTGGGCAGCCGGCCGGCCCGGGCCAGCTGCACTCTGGCGCGTTGGGCCTGCTGCAGCTGGATCAGACTTTCCAGGGCGGGGCGCTGCTCAAGGGCCTGGTTGATGCTGTCGCTCAGGCTGGGACTCCAGGCTGGATCGGGCTGGAGTGGATCGCCGGCTTCGACGCGCGTTTCGGCCGGAAGATTCAGCACCCGGGCCAGCGCACTCAGGGCGATGTCGTACTGGGCCTGAGCCTCGGCCAGCCCCTGGAGGTCGGTCTGCAGCAGGGCTTCCGCCTGAAAGGTGTCAATGCGAGGAGCCAGGCCTACACGCCGGATCGCGTTGACGTCGCTCAACACCCGCCGCGAAACCGACAGGGAGCTTTCCCAGACCGGGATCTGGGCGGCGCTCAGCTGGGCGGCGAGATAGCGGCTGAGGATGTCAAAGCGGGACCGCCGCTGCTGCTCCGCTTGCGCGGCGCGGGCCGCCTGCAGATCGGCCTGGGCCGCCTGCTGCAGAGGCCCCCGACCGAAATCCACCAAGGGCATGGTCAGGATCAGGCCCAGATTCACAAAGGTGTTGTTGATCAGGGCCGAACTGTCGGCACCGAGATTGAGGTTGAGATCGCCGATGGTGGGCAGGTTGGAGATGAAGCCGACGTCGGTCTTCACCTGGGCAAAGGTGCCCAGGGCCACCAGATCGAGTTTAGGTCGAAACCGGGAGCGGGCCAGGCCAACCAATGCCTGGTTTTCCTCCACCGTCAGCTCCTGACTGCGCAGGCTGAGGGAGCCGCCCAGGCCCAGCTCGAGAGCCTGCGCCCGGCTGAGCACCAGGGGAGGGGTGGCTGCCAGAACCCCCTGGCCCGGCGCCAGGCCGAGGATCACCGCTGCGAGCGCACTCATCCAGCGGGATCGCCGACGCAAAGCTGCAACAGGAAGAATTACGGGTACGGTAAGGCCACTTCCTCAGTGGCAGCGCAGCAGGGCGGCATGGCAGCAATGGACCGGGCGCTGAGCCTGCTGCCGATGGCTCTGGTGACGGCGATCAGTGGAGCCTGGGCCCTCTCGCCGAGCGTGGCCGTGAAGGTGGAGGGCAGTGCGGTGCTGCTGCAACCCGACAGCCGCGTCGGGTTTTACGCCCGATCGGCAGGCCAGGTGCAGGCCTTGCCCAGGCGGGTTGGCGATGCCGTGCGTCAAGGCGAGCTGCTGGCCACCTTGAATCGGGTGGACCAGGCGGCGCCGGGCGCTGGTGCGGTGGGTGCGAACCCCGATGCCCTGGTGCGGCAGGGGCAGGCCATCGTCCGTCAGCAGCAGGCGATCCGGGCCCAGATCGCTACCCTGCGCACCACCAACCAGCCGGTGCAGAAGCAGTTGCAGGCGCTCGAAACCCTGCGCCGCGATGAGGTGATCCCCCGGTACAGCCCGCTGTGGGTGGGAGCCCAGGACCTCTACCTGCGCAACCAGAGCCAGATCAAGGCCCTGGAGGGCCAGCTGGCCCAGCTCGATGCCAATCGGGCCGAACTGGAGGGGCAGGAGGATGCCCAAGCGGTGCTGGCACCGCGCGCTGGCTTGCTGTTGAGCCTGGCGGTCAGCCCTGGACAGGCGGTGCTGCCGGGCCAGCGGCTGGGCACCCTGGGCCCCGGGCCGCTGCAGGCCCGGCGTCCGCGGCTGGTCACGGCGCTGTTCAGCGATGCCGATGCGGTGCGCCTGCGGCTCGGCGAGTCGATCCAGCTGGATCCCCTGCTGCAGACCCGCGAGCGCTATGGAGGCACGGCTGAGCGCTACGGATCGCTGGAGGGAAAAATTGTGGCAATCTCGCCCGCCACCGCCGATTTAGCGGAGGTGAGCCGGGTGGTGGGGGATCCGGAGGTGGCGATGAGCCTGATTGCCCGCAGCCGCCAGGCGGCCTTTGGTGAGGGCGGTGACCCCCTGGCCACCGCCGCCGACAAGATCAGCTCGCCGGTGCAACTGGTCACCGTGGAATTGGAGCCGGCTGACAACCCGAGCGGCCTGCGCTGGAGCAGCGGCCGGGGGCCCGATCTACCGTTGGAGAACGGCACGCCCGCGCGGGCCAAGGTGGAGGTGGAGCGGCGCTCCCTGGTGAGCTTTGTGTTGCCGTTCCTGCGCTGGCTGGGGGGTGCGGAGCGATGAATAACCGTGAGCGTTGGTTGAGCCCCTGGCGTCAGCCTGCCCCCTGGATTGCGCTGCTGCTGCTGGTGATCGCCGCCATCAGCTCGCCGCCGCGGCTGTGGTTCTGGGTGGCGCTGCTGCTGGTGGTGTTGCTAGTGGGCTGGGCCAGGGCGTTGCGTTCCCCCCGCTCCTGAATGGTGCAGTTGCGCGGGGCCCTGGTGATCGCTCTGGCGGTTGGGCTGACCAGTGCCGTAGGCGATGGCATCAACCTCAGCGGTGAGGCCATCGCCTACGGCGCGGTGATCGCGGCAGTGATCGTGCGATCCGATTTCAGCCGTTGGCCCCTGGCGATCTACCCGGTGCTGCTGGTGGTGGTCGGTTTTTGCATGGCGATCGGCGTTGTGCTGGGGCTCGCCCTGAGTGCGGTGCCCCAGGTGTTTTTATTTGGGCTGGTGGCGGCGTTGATGCAGCTGTTCGCCCTGCTGCTGCCGGGGAAATTGCGGATGCTCTCGGGCGTTGTGGCGGTGGCGGGCGTGCTGCCGCTGCTGAGCAGCGCACCCAGCTGGAGTGACTGGGGCCAGGAGTTGCTGGCGATTGCCCTGGGCATGGCGATCGGCACGGCGCTGCAGCTGGCCTTCTCCCCTGCCGTGATCCCCGCCTCTGAGAGCCCCGCAGCGGGCCCCGCCCCAGAACCGGCTGAGCCGCCTCTGGCGGAGCGGGTGATGGCAGGCCTGCGGTCGCCGTTCTTCTGGCGCAAGCTCGTGTTTGCCAGCCTGGCCCTGGCCATCGGCCAGGGGGTGGGCGCGACCACCCCGAAATATCTCTATTTCGGGGTGGTGCTGTTGCTGAACGACAGCATCGGCGACACCCTCGGCCGGGTGCGCGACCGGATGGTGGGTGTGTCGTTCGGCATTCTGATGCCGTTGTTGGTGTTCAACACCCTGGGGATCGGGGCGATGCAGAACGGCCTGGTGATGGGCGGCACGGCTGCGTTGGTGATGGCGTTGAACAAGGCGAGTTATCTGCGCACGGCGTTGATCTCCAGCGGGGTGGCGTTTGTGGGCTACGGGCCGCTGGTGGCTTGGTATATCCCGAACCGCTGGATTGATTACCTGATGGGCTGTGGTCTGGCGCTGGCCGTGGGGCTGCTGCTGTTTCCCAACAGTGCGCTGCGTCGCTACAACCAACTCAGGGCAGATCCGGCCGCCAGCAGCGAGCAGCTGCAACGGCTGCTGCCGGCGGCGCGGGAGGAAGCGCGCTGGCTCGGGGTGCCCTTGGCTGAGCCGCTCCCACCAGCGTTATCGGCCAAGGATTCTGCCTGATGGAGCGCATCCCGTTGCTGCAGCGCCATCGCCGGCTTGCGGCTGCCGTTGCCCTGGGCGTGCTGGCCGCGGCCGCACCGGCTTGGGGCCAGGGCCGGCAACCCCAGGCCCCTGGAATGTGCCTGGGGTTGCCGGCGCAGCTGGGCATCGCGGTGGGCATGCTGATCCTCACCTCCCTGATTCACACGCTGGTGACGGTGATCCAGGCGGAGTGCACCCACCGGCAACGGCTCGACGCCTGGTGTGCGCCGCGCAGCCGGCGGCGTCTGTTGATGATTCTGGCCATGGCCCTGCTCACCGCCCTAGCGCTGTGGGTGGAAATCCTGCTCTGGGCCCTGCTGTATCAGGGGCTTGGCTTGTTTTCGGGGTTGGAGGGCAGCCTCTATTTCTCCGGCATCACCTTCACCACGGTTGGCTATGGCGACATGACCCTGCCGGCATGCTGGCGCCTGCTCAGCGTTGCCGAGGCGGTGAATGGGGTGTTGATGGCGGGCTGGAGCACGGCCCAGCTGGTGTATGTGGTGCAGCGGATTATCACGATGCGGCTGGAAGTGGAGGGGCGCCTGCCCAGCCCGTCTAGATCCCAAGGTGGTGCGCCGGATTAAGCGCAGCCACCGGCATGACGATCTACGTGCTCAGCGGTCTGTTCTTCAGAGCTTTGCTTGCGGTGCCTTAGCCCTGCTCCCAGCGGAAGCCTTGATCTTCCCAGGCTTTCGGATCTTCGATCGGCTCGAGATGAGTGAACACATGCGTGCGGGTCAAGGTGGCCGCCACCTTGTGCTCCAACTGATCGCAGAGGTCGTGGCCTGCCTGCACGCTCCAGTGACCAGGCACGAGCACGTGGAATGACACGAAGCGACGGGAACCAGCCACGCGGGTGCGCAGCGCATGGAATTTGATCTCGTCTGTTTCACAGCTGGCCAGCAGATCTTCGAGAACCTGTTGCTCGGGATCGGACAGGGAGCGATCCAGCAGGCCGGAGGCGGTTTCGTGAAACAGCTTCCAGCCAGTGACGACGATGTTCAGCGCCACGGCGATCGCAATCAGGGGGTCGAGAATCGTCAGGCCGGTGAGCTTCACCAGGCCGATGCCCAGAACCACACCGAGGGAGGTCCAGACGTCGGTGAGCAGATGGTGGGCATCGGCGCGCAGGGTGATCGAATCAAAGCGCCGCGAGGCTTTCAACAGCACCCAGGCCACCAGACCATTCAGCGCGGTTGCCAGCAGGGAAATGACCAGGCCGATGCCCAGCTGCTCCAGCGGTTGGGGCTGCTGCAGGCGGCCAATGGCGGTGTGCATGATGGCGAGAGCTGCCACCACGATCAGCACACTTTCCAGGCCGCTGGAGAAGTATTCAGCCTTGAAGTGGCCGTAGGGGTGGCTGCGATCGGCAGGTTTGGCCGCGAGGGTGAGCGCCCAGATCGCGCCAAGGGCTGCGACCAGGTTCACGCCCGACTCCATCGCATCGGAGAGCAGGCCCACCGACCCGGTCAGGCGCCAGGCCAGCGTTTTCAGCACGATCGTCGCGACCGCTGCTGCCGTCGACAGCAGCATGTATTGGCGGGGGGACGCGAAGACCATGGGCGCGGGAAGTGCTCTCTCAGCTAAGCCAGTGTTGGTGATGGCGGACCAGACTGCTTGTCGTGGCGGCGACGGAAGGCGGTTTCCGATTGGATCAGCCTTTTGCCTACTCGAGCGCTAGTAGGCCAAGGCAATAGGGAAGGCCACCTCCGGCGCCCAGGCCCGCTGACGCACCAGGTCGCCACTCCAGCCCTCATAAAGCTCCCCAGATGACGTTCAACACAATTCAAAGAGCAGCAGGTCTGCTCCACCTGACCCTGCAGTGAAGCCCTCCAGCTTGCCGGCGTCGTAGCCCAGACCATCACCCTGCTGCAGGGGATGGCCATTGGCCTCCCCTGCCCCATCAATCAGCTGGATCCAGCCCTGGCGGCCTGTCCCAATGGCCAGGCTGAGCGTCTCGCCTGCACCTGGCTGAGCCCGCCAGAGGCGCACCGGCCGGTGGATCGCCATGGCGCCATCGGCCTGCTCGGGATCCAGCAGGGGAGTCCAGCCGGGACCGATGGCGAAGG
>NZ_JAGQCO010000028.1:0-32218 GCF_024346235.1 Cyanobium sp. BA5m-21 | reverse complement strand
GAGCAGATCGGCGAAGGCCGTGGTGTGCTGGGCCGTCACGCTGTGGCCTGGCCAGCGGTTTACCAAGGTGCCAAACAGGGCCGAAGGCCTGCCTGACGAAACCGCCAGATGCTCAATTAAATAGGTGGTGGTGGTTTTGCCATTAGTGCCGGTGACCCCAATCAGGGCCAGCCGGCGACTGGGCTGGGACCAGAAGGCAGCCGCCAGCTCTCCGGCCCAGCGGTTCAGCGGCTCAGGCGCTACCAGCACAGCATCACCTGGCCCAGGCGGCTGAAGGGCCGCCGCGGCCTCGCTAATCACCGCAGCTACCGCACCGGCCTGCAGTGCCTGGGGCCAGAAGCAGCCCCCATCCACCTGGGTGCCAGGCAGCCCCACAAACAAAGTGCCCCGCCCGATGCGGCGCGAGTCACAGCTGATGCCGCTCAACTCCCCGTTGGCCACGCCCGCCGGCACCTCCAAACCCACCTGCTGCAGGACTGGGTGGAGCAGCTGGGTCATGGCGTCGTCAGTAAAACTGGGGCCTATCTAAGCGTCCTGGCTGGAAAAACCGTGCTTCTGCAACCAAACCTGCAAGCTGGCGCCAGCCAGTCGGGGCGGCACCCTGGGCAGCTGCCGATCTCCCTGGCCGGAGCGCACCTGCAGCACCGGCACCTCCAGCCCAAAGCGGGCCTGCAGGGCGGGATCACCATCCACATCGATCAACTCCAGCGCCAGTGGAGGATCGAGGGCGCGCAACTTCTGCTCCAGTCCCTTGCACAGACAACACCCCTTGCGGGTTAGCAGCAGCAAAACCGGAAGCCCGGGGGAGGAAGAGGGCCAAGAGGGAGCGGAGGAGAGCATCAATCGGGCACCGGATCGCAACCGCAGGCGCTGAAGGGATGACAACGCAGCAGCCGGCGCAGGGTGAGCCAGCTGCCCCGCCAGGGCCCATGGCGGCTGATCGCCTCGAGGCCGTAGGCGCTGCAACTGGGAATGAAACGGCAGCGGGGCCCCAGCAAGGGCGAAATCCACTGGCGATAAAAGCTGATCAAGGCGAGCAATAGGGCCGCCAGGCCAGTAGTAAGCAATTGGGTCAGCAGCTGGGTTGACTGTTTGCTCGGCAGTTGGGGGGAAGCCCCAAGCTCGGCCTCTTGCAGGGAGGCGAGGCCCGGCTCTGGCTGGAGATCGAGGCTGCGCGGCCCAACCGATAGGATCGATCGTTGGCGCGGCACAGTTCGAGTTAGCGGGATCATCCCAGCATGCTCGATACCGCAGCGCCTTGCCTCCCAAGGGAGGTACTTCGTCCTTTGAATTTGTTTTCATGTCTCGCTACCGCGGCCCTCGCCTGAGGATCACGCGGCGCTTGGGAGACCTTCCCGGTCTCACCCGTAAGTCCGCCAAGCGGTCTTATCCCCCCGGTCAGCACGGCCAAGCCCGTCGCAAGCGCTCCGAATACGCCATTCGCCTCGAAGAGAAGCAGAAGCTTCGCTTCAACTACGGCATTTCCGAACGTCAGCTGGTTCGCTACGTGAAGAAAGCCCGTGCCCAGGAGGGTTCCACCGGAACCAACCTGCTCAAGCTTTTGGAAACCAGGCTCGACAACGTCTGCTTCCGCCTCGGTTTTGGCCCCACCGTTCCCGGTGCCCGCCAGCTCGTGAACCATGGCCACGTGACCGTGAACGGCCGCGTCGTGGACATCCCCAGCTACCAGTGCAAGGCCGGCGATGTGGTCGCCGTGCGCGAGCGCAAGCAGAGCAAGCAATTGGCTGAAGGCAACTTGGCCTTCCCGGGTCTGGCCAACATCCCGCCCCACCTGGAGCTCGATAAGAACAAGCTCGTCGCCAAGGTGATCAGCAAGTGCGAGCGCGAATGGGTCGCCCTTGAGATCAACGAACTGCTGGTGGTTGAGTTTTACTCCCGCAAGGTGTGAGCGCCTGGCTGCTGCGGCGGCCCCGAACTCCCCAAGCCCTCGCCCAGTGGCGGGGGCTTTTTGTTGCAGTCATTTTTGTAGCGACCGGCGTAGCGGCTGGGGTGGCGGCTGGCCTAGCGGCAGCGCCCAACCTGCGCGCTTCTTAGCTAAACCAGTGCTTAGCTAAGCCCTGGTTTAGCTAAGCACTGCAAACACAAAGATCAGCCCCTGCCGATCATCAGACGCTGCCGATCAAGGTCTCCAGGGCGGCGGTCACATCGGCCTGACGCATCAGCGCTTCGCCCACCAGCACCGCATCGGCGCCAGCACCCTGTACCCGGTCGAGGTCCTCGCGGGTGAACAGGCCCGACTCGCTCACCAGCAGGCAGCCCTTGGCGCGGATGCGTTCGCCATAAACGGCAGTGAGCTGCTCGGTGGTGGCCAGATCGGTATGGAAGCTGGCCAAATCGCGGTTGTTGATACCGATAAGTTGCACGCCATCAAGGCCCAGCACCCGCTCTAGTTCCTCGCCGTCGTGCACCTCCACCAGCACGGCCAAGCCCAGAGCCCTGGCCACCTTGAGCAGGTAAGCCAAATCCTGATCGCTGAGAATCGCGGCGATCAGCAGGGCCGCATCGGCCCCGGCGGCGCGGGCCTGAAATAGCTGATATGGGCTCAGGATGAAGTCCTTGCAGAGCAGGGGCAGATCAACCGCCTGGCGCACCTGCACCAGCACCTCAAAGCCACCCTGGAAAAACTGCTTATCGGTGAGCACCGAGAGGCAGCTAGCACCACCGGCGGCGTAGCCCTTGGCAATCGCTTCAGGATCGAAATCCTCGCGGATCACGCCCTTGCTGGGGCTGGCCTTTTTCACCTCGGCGATCACCGCCGGCTTGCGGCAGGAGGCCCGCAGGGCCGCCAAAAAATCCCTGGTCGCCGGCAGCTCAGCCACCTGCTGTTTGAGCTTCTCCAAGGGCACCCTCTCCCGGGCGGCCGTTATCTCCCGATCCTTCTCCCAGAGGATCTGCTCAAGAATGTGACGGGGCTCGCTGTCCTCGTGGCGGATGGCGTATTCGAGAAAGGCCACCTTCACCTTGGGGTTGGGCGGCCGGCGACGGATCTCCATGGTGCTCAGCCTGCCACCGCCATGGCTGCTTGCTTGTAGGCCACTTCCACCACCTCGCTCAAGGTGGGATGGGTGTGCACCTCGGTGGCCAGTTGCAAGACGCTCTGGCGGCGGGCCACGGCGTTAGCGATCTCCTGGATTAGGTCGGCCGCATGCAAACCAAAGATGTGGGCGCCCAGCACCTCACCGCTGGCTTTGTTGAACAGCAATTTCATCAGGCCTTCGCCCTCGAGTTCAGCCAGGGCCTTGGAATTGGCCTTGAAGTAGCTGCGCACCAGGCCCAGCTCAAAGCCCTCTTGCTCAGCAAGGGCTTGGGCGTCGGCCTCGCTCAGGCCCACCGAGCTGATCTCCGGGTGGGTGAAGGTGGCCGCTGGAATTGAGCGGTAGTCGATCTGGCGGCTGTGGCCAAGAATGTTGTCTACGGCCACGGTGCCTTGGGCGGCAGCGGTGTGGGCCAGCATCATCTTGCCGGTCACATCGCCTACGGCCCAAAGGTGCGGCACCGGCTCACCTCCCACCAGCACCCGCATGTGCTCGTCGACTGGCACGAAGCCCCGCTCGGTTTCCACACCAACGGCAGCCAGGTTGAGCTCGGCGCTTGTGGGCACGCGCCCAGTGGCCACCAGCACCGCATCCACCTCCAGGGTTTCCACAAGCTCCTTGGTGGCCATGTCTGCCAGCTCGATCTTCACCGGGCAGCCGGGGGTCACCTTGCGGGCCAGCACACCGGCGCGGGCGTCGATATCACGGCCATTGATCAAGGTGCGAGCAGCAAGCTTGGCGATGTCGGGATCGAAGGTGGGCATCACCCGATCGAGGGCCTCAATCATCGTGACCTCACAGCCCAAGGCCGTGTAGACATCGGCAAATTCCAGGCCGATGTAGCCGCTGCCGATGATCGCCAGCCAGCGGGGCAGCCACTCGAGGTTCACCGCCTCATCGCTGGTGAACACGGTGCGCCCATCTGTCTCGATGCCGCGGGGCACGAAAGGCTCAGAACCAGTAGCCAGAATCACATCGCGGGCGCTGATGGTGCGCTCGATGCCACTGCCGTTCTCGCGCACAGTGACCTGCTGATGGCCGGCCAGGCGGCCCTGACCCCGCAGGATCGTGGCACCGGCGCGCTCCAGGGTTTTGGTGAGATTGCTGCGGATAGTTGCCACCAGCTGGTTGGCATGGTCGGCGATCTTTTGGCGCTCAAAGCGCACTGGGGCGGCGTGGATGCCAAAGCCCGCCAGATGCTCGGCGTCGGCCAGCTCCCGCACCCGGCCGCTGGCCGCCAGCAGGGCCTTGGAGGGCACACAGCCCCTGTTCACACAGGTGCCGCCCATATCGCGCGACTCAACAATGGCGACCCGCAGGCCATGGTCGGCAGCGTGCTTGGCCGCATCGAAGCCGCCATAGCCGGCACCGACCACGATCACGTCGTAATCGAAGCTCGATCCGTCAAAGCTCGATCCGTGGAGGGGGGCTTCGCTCACCGGGCAGCACTGCGGTTGTTGACGGGCATTCTCCCCCGTCAAGCTCCAGCCTGCTGGCGCAGACGCTCGAGCAGTAGCGGAGCTGCCGCCACGGCCACATTGAGGGATTCCACCGCTGGGCTGTGGGGAATGGTGACGCGCTGGCTAGCCAGGGCCTGGAGCTCCGCTGACACCCCAGCCCCCTCATTGCCAAGCAGCAACACCGTGGGCCGGGTCCAATCGAGCTTCCAATAGGGAAGAGGTGCCGAAATAACAGCCACCGATCCGATCTCGGGGCGCACCGCAACCACCAGCTGCAGGCCGGCGGCCGTTGCCGCCTGCAACCGCTCCGCCAACTCCTGCCTGCTCTCTCGGACCATGGGCACGGCCAAGGCAGCCCCCGCCGAGGCGCGCAACACCTTGGGTTGAAATGGGTCAGCCCCATCGGCCAGCCACAGGGCCCCAACCCCCGCCGCCAAGGCAGTGCGCATCAAGGTGCCGAGGTTGCCGGGATCCTGGATCCCATCAAGGGCCAGCACAAAGCTGGCTGTGCCTGGAGCCGCTGCCGTCGGAGGCAGCAGGCTGGCCACCACTCCGTCGGGATGCTGGGTAGTGGCTATGGCTTCCAGCACCTCACCACCCACCAGTCGCCAACTGCAGCCTGGAGGCAGGGCTGCCACCAGCTCGCCATGGTCAGCCAGCCAAGCGGCGGTAGCCAAAACGTCCCTGGGCTGAAGCCCTAGACGCACCGCCTCCTGCAGGAGGTGGGTGCCTTCCAGCAGCAGCAACCCCTGCTCGCGGCGACCGCGAGACTCCTGCAGAAGACGCAGCTGCTTAACCAGCGGGTTGCGGCGGCTAGTGAGCGGCTCGGCAGCACCCAAGCCATCGCTAGGGATCACTTCAGAAAGCCTGGTGACGGCGCACATTCAAACCGTCGTGCACTACGAGCTCCTTGCCGTCTAAATCGAGACCACGCACCGAGGCGACCTCACCCTTCAGGCCTTCAGCATGGAGGTTTTCGACCAATTTCTTGATGACAATGTCCTCGATCGTGGATTGATCAAGGCTGTCGGGCGTAAGGCTCTCAAGGAATTTGCCTAACTTCGAGGCCATCACCTCGGAAGCGTTTGAGATCTTGAGAACGATCATGAGAAAAATGCGGATGGGGAGACTTGAACTCCCACGACATTGCTGCCACTAGTACCTGAAACTAGCGCGTCTACCAATTCCGCCACATCCGCGTGGCTGTCGCTAGAGCAGAGCTCGCTGCAACGGAGAAAACATACGCC
Organism: Cyanobium sp. BA5m-21; assembly: GCF_024346235.1. Lineage (NCBI taxonomy): Bacteria > Bacillati > Cyanobacteriota > Cyanophyceae > Synechococcales > Prochlorococcaceae > Cyanobium > Cyanobium sp. BA5m-21. The sequence goes on along the minus strand of NZ_JAGQCO010000028.1, from coordinate 26,455 downwards.
ATCGGCAACCCGCACCAGCGGTCGGAGCCAGTTCTGGCTGCGGCCGTCTAGACGATCTCACAATGTGTTGTCAATATGCTGCGACGTGAACCGGGCAGTCGTTCCATGGGTCTGATCGCTGTCCAATCACCTAGCAAGACCCGTTTCGTTCAAAATCCCCAGCTTGAAATCCGGGGCGGCCGGCGCCTCTCAGGCGAGCTGCACGTGAGTGGTGCCAAGAATTCAGCCTTGGTGCTCATGGCTGCCTGTCTGTTGACCAGGGACACCATCCGACTGAGAAACGTCCCTCCACTTACCGACATCACCGCCATGGGCGAAATGCTCAGCAGCCTTGGCGGTCAGGTCCACCGTGATGGTGACGCCCTGGAATTAAAGGGCGACTCAATCAATAGCTCTACAGCCCCCTACGAGCTGGTGAATAGCCTGAGGGCCAGTTTTTTCTGTATTGGCCCTCTGCTAGCCCGCACTGGCATGGCCAAGGTGCCCCTGCCAGGCGGCTGCCAGATCGGCACCCGGCCAGTCGTCGAGCACGTCAAAGGTCTCAAGGCCCTGGGCGCCCAGGTCACCATTGAGCACGGGGTCGTTACGGCCGTGGTGCCAGGCAGCGGCCATCGCCTCACGGGCGGCCGCATCCATATGGACTGCCCCAGCGTTGGCGCCACCGAGACATTAATGATGGCGGCCGCGCTCGCCGATGGTGAGACGTTGATCGAAAACGCCGCCCTTGAGCCAGAGGTGGTTGATCTAGCAGGCCTGCTGATCGCCATGGGCGCCAAGGTGCGCGGCGCCGGCACCTCCACGATCACGATAGTGGGTGTGGATCGCCTGCATGGCGCCGACTACGCCGTGATCCCAGATCGCATCGAAGCTGGCACGTTTCTACTGGCAGCCGCCATCACCCGCTCCCATTTGCGGGTAACCCCAGTGATCCCAGATCACCTTGGCGCCGTGCTCAGCAAGCTCGAGGAGGCGGGTTGCACCTTGGAGCACGACGGCGTCGGGCTCACCATCAAGGCCGATCAGATCAATGCAGTTGACCTGCGCACCCAGCCATTCCCCGGCTTCCCCACCGACCTGCAAGCCCCCTTCATGAGCCTGCTGGCCACGGCCCGAGGCACCAGCGTGATCACCGAAAACATCTTTGAAAATCGCTTGCAGCACGTGGGCGAACTGCAACGCATGGGTGCCGACATCCGCATGCAGGCCAACACCGCCTTTGTGGAAGGGGTGGCCCGCCTCAGCGGTGCTCCAGTGCAAGGCAGCGACCTGCGCGCCTCCGCCGCCATGGTGCTGGCTGGCCTAGCCGCAGACGGCATCACCAACGTGCGCGGCCTCGAATACCTAGACCGTGGCTACGCCAATCTTGAGGGCAAGCTCAATGCCGCCGGTGCCAGCATTGAGCGTGTCAGCTCGGCGGCTTAAGCTCTCAACTGCGGGAGCGTGCCGGAATTGGTAGACGGACTCGACTCAAAATCGAGCGCCTTCGGGTTTGTGGGTTCGAGTCCCACCGCTCCCATCTCGCCCATCACCCACTCAGGCATGTCTGCCTCAGCCGTGATGGACACCTACGCCCGCTTCCCGATCAGCCTCACCCGAGGCCGGGGAGTCTGGGTTTGGGATAGCAATGGCAAGCGCTATCTCGACTGTGTAGCCGGCATTGCCGTCTGCACCCTCGGTCATAGCGACGGGCGGCTGAAGCGGGCCCTAAGCCGCCAGCTGGGCAAGTTGCAGCACGTATCCAATCTGTATCGAATCCCCGAGCAGGAGGAACTCGCCGCTGCGATCACCGCCAGCAGCTGCCTGGATCGGGTTTTCTTCTGCAACTCCGGCGCTGAGGCCAATGAGGCCGCCATCAAGCTGGCCCGTAAGCACGGCCACACGGTGAGGGGCATCACCACTGGCGAGGGCAATGCGCCCCTAATCCTCACCGCCCAGGCCAGCTTCCACGGCCGCACCCTGGCTGCGGTTACAGCCACGGGGCAGCCCAAGTACCACCAGGGCTTTGAGCCGATGGTGCAGGGCTTCCGCTACTTCCCTTACAACGACACTGCCGCCTTTGAAGCCCTGCTCGCCACCTGCGAAGTGGAGGGTCCGCGGGTGGCCGCCGTGCTGCTCGAACCAATTCAGGGCGAAGGCGGCGTGCATCCCGGCAACAGGGCCTTTTTTCGGCGGGTGCGTGAGCTCTGCGACGCCCACAACATCCTGCTGATCTTCGATGAAGTGCAGATCGGCGTTGGCCGCAGCGGCCAGCTCTGGGGCTACGAGCAGCTGGGCGTCGAGCCCGATGCGATCACCCTGGCCAAGGGCCTCGGCGGCGGCATCCCCATCGGTGCCCTGGCGGTGAAAGCCTCAGTGGATCACTTCCGCCCCGGCGAACACGCCAGCACCTTCGGCGGCAACCCCTTCGCCTGCCGCGCCGGCCTCACCGTGCTAGCCGAACTAGAGCGGCGCGACCTGCTCAGCCACGTGCAGCGGATGGGCGCACTGCTGCAGGAGCTACTGGCCCAGCTGGTGAGCCGTCATCCCACCCTGCTGGAGGGGGTGCGGGGCTGGGGTCTGCTGCAAGGCCTGGTGCTGCGCGAAGAGGCCCCAAGCGCTCCGGACATCGTCAAGGCGGCCATGGGGCAGGGGCTGCTGCTGGTGCCCGCCGGCCCACGGGTGGTGCGCTTCGTGCCCCCGCTGGTGATCCAGCCCCGCCACCTGCGCCTGGCCGTCGACCGCCTCGAGCGCGCCCTAATCAGCCTTGGGCGATGAAACAGCCTTGGGCCCTGAAACAGCCGTGGGCCCTGAGCTCGACAATTTCGCCGACCTGATCGAGCCCTTCAGCCGCCGCGGCGTCGACCTGGGACTCGATCGCCTGCAGGCCGCCTTGGCCGAGCTCGGCAACCCCGAGCGCCGCTTTGCCGCCGTGCAGGTGGCGGGCACCAACGGCAAGGGCTCGATCTGCACCCTGGTGCACCAGGCCCTGCTGGCCGCCGGCATCCGCGCCGGCCTCTACACCTCGCCGCACCTGGTGAGCTGGACCGAGCGCATCCGGCTTGGCCATGACCCGATCGCCGCGCCATGCCTGCGCCGCCACCTGGAGATCGCCACGCCGATCGCCCAACGCCACCAGCTAACGCCCTTTGAACTGGTCACCGCCGCGGCCTTCCTGGCCTTCGCGGCAGCGGATCTGGAGCTGGTGGTGCTGGAGGTGGGACTGGGGGGCCGGCTCGACGCCACCACCTGCCATCCCCACCGGCCCGTGATCGGCTTTGCCTCGGTGGGGCTCGACCACGCTGAGTTCCTCGGGCCGGATCCAGCCACGATTGCCGCCGAAAAAGCCGGCGTGCTACAGCCGGGGGCCGTGGCAATTAGCGCTCCCCAGAGCCCGGAGGTGGCGGCGGTGCTGAGCGATAGCGCCGCCGCAGTGGGAGCCGAACTGCGCTGGGTGGAGCCGCTGGATCTCAACCAGTGGAACCTGGGGCTTTCAGGAGCAGTGCAGGCCGCCAATGGCGCCGTCGCCCTGGGCCTGCTGCGGGCATTAAAGGAGCGGGGCTGGCCGGTAAACGACCCAGCCATACGCCGCGGTTTCGCAGCAGCCCGCTGGCCAGGCCGACTACAACAACTGAGCTGGCACGGCCTACCCCTACTGCTCGATGGCGCCCACAACCTGCCGGCCGCCCTCGCCCTACGCGCCGAACTCGACGCCCATCCCGAGCGCCACGGCCTGGTCTCCGGCCCGCGCCACTGGCTGCTTGGCATGCTGGCCAACAAGCAGGGGCCGGAGATAGCCGCGGCCCTGCTGGCCCCAGGCGACCGGGCCTGGATCGTGCCGGTGGCGGGGCACGCCTGCTGGAGCCTTGAAGCCCTTACCGCCGCCTGTCCCAGACTCGCTAGCCAGCTGCACAGCGCCCCCAGCCTCGAGACCGGCCTGGCCCAAGCGGGAAGTGGTTTGCAACGCGTGGTAGTTGCTGGCTCTCTCTACCTACTCGGCCAGGCAGCCACATCACAGCAGGCCCCAGTTGCAAGCCCAGGGACATCTGAAGGGACTTCTGACTTTGGTTAATCAGGCTTTTGCTTGTTAGCTTAGCTAAGGCTAGGTCAAGTCATAAAACACGCGCCTACTCCTCCCCTTCTGCCACTCCACACCATCCAGGCCAGAGTGAGGTCCCGCGGCCCATCCCCATGGCTCCCTTCTTCGAGCTCCTCTTAGTGGCCCAGTCAGTAGCCAAATCAGTGGCGAAATCAGGAGCAAAATCAAGCGCGAGATCAATAGGGAAATCAGTAGCCCTTTCCCTAGCTCTGGGGCTGCTGCTGGTGCTGTCTCCACTGCTTTCTCCACTGCCGGCAGCGGCCGACTTCTCCGGCGTGGACTACACGCTCACCAACCAGAACGAGCAGGATTTCAGCGGTCAGGATCTAGCCAATACCTCGTTCGCTGGGGCCACCGGACGGCACGCCAACTTCAGCGGCGCCGATCTGCACGGGGCGATCCTCACCCAGGCGGCCTTCCCCAATGCCAATTTCGCCGGCGCCGATCTCAGCGGCACCCTGATGGACAAGGTGGACCTCTCCGGAGCCGATCTCAGCGGAGCCATTCTCACCGGGGCGATCGCTTCAGGCAGCAGCTTCCGCGGCGCCAACGTCACCGATGCCGACTTCAGCGACGCCCTGATCGACCGGGTGGACCAGCGCTCCCTCTGCCGCGATGCCGAAGGCACCAACCCGATCACAGGCGCCGACACTCGCCTCAGCCTGGGCTGTTAAGCCAGCCGCGCAATTTGCCTGGGTTGAGCAGGCCAGCCGGGTCGTAGGCGGCCTTTGCTGCCACCTGGTCGGCATCGATCACACCCAAGCCGCCATCTTCGACGCTGATCACGTGGGGGTTAAACAACACGGCACCGCAGCGGCGGCAATCGTCTAGCAGCTGCTGCAGGGCCTCCTCGCCGCGCCAGCGCAGCAGCGGCAGGGCCGCCAGCCGGGCCGCACCCTGCTGCCTCACGGCCTCCAGGTGCCAAAGCAGGTCGTCGCCCCATTGCTGCCGCAGGCGCTCCAGACAGGGGGCCTCCGGCTGGGGCAGCAGCATCTGCAGGTAGGTCCAATCCGGATGCTGGGCGCGCCAATGCAGGGTGGTGTGGTTCCAGCTGAGCTCCCGCAGCGGCAGCCCCCGGCTCTGGCCCTGGGGAGCCTGCCAGCGCAGCGCTCCGCCCTTGGCCGCCAGCCAGCTCGGCAACACCTCCAGGGCTGCGGGGGCGGCCAGCAACAACAGGCGCTGCTCACCAGGCTCGGGCGCCGGACAGCCCGCCGGCCAGGGGAGCTGGCTAACCAGCGGCGCCTCCAGCACGGTGATGGCATTCAGCTCAAAGGCCGTGCTTGTAAGGGCCTGGGCCGCCGCCAGGGCCTGCCCCCACTGCTCGAAACCCACCACCAGCTGCTGCCAAACCACCGCCTCGCTGGTGGGCAGCCGCAGGGCAGTGATGATGCCATTGGTGCCGTAGGCGTGGTTGAGCGGGGCGCTGGCCGCAGCATCGAGCTGCAGCAACCGCGGCTCGGGCTCGAGGGTTACCACCTCCAGACCCAGCAGGTTGCCGGGATCGCGCAGAAAACCCCAGCGCAGGGAGCCGATGCCGCCGGAGCCACCGGCGATAAAACCACCGATGCTGGCGCTGCGCACCGTGCTGGGCACCAGCCGCAGGGCCCGGCCCCGGGGGGCCAACTGCTTCTCGATCGCCCCCATCAAGGCGCCTGCCTCCACCTCGAGCACCCCGGTGGCTTCATCCAGCTGGCGCAGCTGATTGAGGCCGCTGAGATCCAGCACCAGCCCGCCTTCCAGCGGCACGCACTGGCCATAGTTGCCCGTGCCGGCACCCCGCACCGTCAAGGGCACGCCCTGGCGAGCACAGGCTCCTGCCACCAGCAGCACCTGCTCCACCGTGGTGGCTCTGGCCACCAGCTGGGCGCGGCAGCCCTGCAGCAGGGGCACCAGCACCGGCGAGTAGTCGTAGTAGTCGCGGGAGAGCCGCTCCAGCTCCAGCGGCGACTCGGCCCCGAGCAGCGGCAGGGCCGAATCCAACCGGCGCAGCTCAGCTGCCAGGGCAGTGATCTGGGCCTCAGGGCAACGCTCAGCCATGGGGTGGCAAAAGGGGTGAAGGCTTCTCAGCTTCGGGCGGCGGCAGCCAGACGCCTTGACGCAATACCCGCCGCTGGGGCGGCCGGGCCAGCAGCTCCCCCCAGCTACCAGACCCAAGCAGCACTAAATCGGCTGGGGCCCCAAGCCGCACCACCCCATCCCAGGCCAGCTCCAGCACCGCTGCGGCGGCGGTGCTGAAGGGGGCCAGGCCCAGCCGCTGCCAGGGCATCAATTGGCAGAGCGGCGCCGACCAGCGCAGCAGCTCAATGGGATCGAAATCACCACCTGGATACCAGGGGTCTTGCACGTTGTCGCCGCCGATAGCCAGCCTCACGCCCGCCTGCTGCAGGCTGCGGATCGGCGCCAGGGGCCGCCGCCAGGGGGTGCGCCCGGGCCGGCGCCCCAGCAGCCAAAAATTGGTGGTAGGCAGGGCTACCACGGCGATGTTGGCGGCGGCCAGCCGATCCGCCAGCCGGTCGCAGTTGCGTTGCGGCAACAGGGCCATGCTGCTGGCGTGGCTGCAGGTGATCGCCACGGCGCGGCGCTGCTCCAACACCAACTGGGCCACCATCGCCACCCCCTCGCCAGGGCAGGAATCGGCCTCATCAACGTGCAGATCCACCCCGCAACCATGGCGCTCGGCCAGGTCAAGCAGGGCCAGCAGGGCCTCGCGGTCGACGTTGCGGCTAGCGGCACCCTGGCCATAGGGCGGCCCGATCACCCCACCCAGCAGCCCCTGGCCAGCGGCCACCCGCCGGGCCAGGGCCTGCCCCTCCGCCGTGAGCCAATGGGCCATTGGTGCCAGGGCCACCAGCTGCAGCTCCAGCCGCTCGCGCCAGCGCTCACGGGCCGCCAACAGGGCTTCCCAGCTGGGTTCGGCCCCAGCCCCAACGCTATCGATATGGCTGCGGATCGCCCGCACGCCGTTGCGCCAGGCCCGCTCCAAGGCCCGCTCAGCCCGCTCAGCCACCTGCTCAACGCTGCGCTGAGCGTATTCGCGTTGGTTAGCAGCTAAGGCCGCCGCCATCGTGCCCTCCCGGTTGGGAAAGGCGGCGGCGCTGAAAGCCTTATCCAAGTGGGCATGGGGCTCAATCAGGGGAGTTAGGGCCAGGGGCAGGCTGGCCGCCGCCGCCTGGGCGGGCAGGGGCGAAATGGCCGTGATCCGTCCCGCCTCGAAAGCGATGCTCAGGGACACCAGCCCATCCGCATCGGCGCGAAACTCGGCTCCGCCCAGGCGCGGATCCAGCAGCCCCCGGGGCAGGCGCAGCTTCACTAAGGGCTCTCGGGACGGTCGGTGGCAGCGCTGATCAACACAAATTGACCGGCTACGCCCACCACGGTGGAGCGAAAGCGCGGCACCTGCCAGCGCAGCAGCGATTGGCCGCCCAGCTCACTTTCGAAAACACTCAACAGGCCGTAGCTGCGGCGGCGGGTGTGGCTGAGCACCACGGCCGCCAAGGCCGCTCGCTGGGCCTGAACAAGCCCCACACAGTTGTTGATCGCCATCCGCAACAGCACCGGCACGCCGCCATCGCCGCAGAGCTCCTTGCTGATCTCTTCCACTAGGCGATCACCGGCGTAGGCGCGGAAATCGGCAGGGGATGGATTGGTGAGGGCAAGCCCGCCAGCGGCTAGGCCGAGCATGATCAAGCCAGGCGCCCATGCGAAGCGGGCCGGGGTGTCCGAACGGCAGACCAAACGGTGCAAAGTTGCAGGCAATCAAGGTTGGCACCCTTTGCTCGCCACGGCAGGCGCCTTGCCCCAACCCTCAACGTCCTGTCTAATGCAAGCCCAGGGGCAAGGGCATGGACCAGAAGCTCATTGGCACGGCCTTTCTGGCTGCCCTGGCAGCAGCCCTGCTCGACGCCGACTCAGCAGCATTTCTACGCGACCTAGTCGGGCCCTGGCTGCGCTCGCCGCTGCTGGTGCCAGTGGCCGGCGTGCTGCCCGAACTGCAAACAGGCGCGGGGATTCTCTGCCTGGTGGCAATTCCAATCCTGTGGCTGAGGCCGCGGTAGCTGCGCTGAAGCAGGTCGCCGCAACGGGTGAGAAGCCTTGACAGGCCACGACTTGCTACATTCCAAGGGCGCGGCGGGCGTCGCCAAGCGGTTAAGGCAGCGGCTTGTGGTGCCGCCATCCGGGGGTTCGAATCCCCTCGCTCGCCCTTGATTCCCTAGCCGTCCCCACCTTCGGGGCGGCTTTTTTGTGACTACTGCAGCGCCTGCAGCAAAACCCCAGCCCCATGCCGCACCGGATCGGCGCAGGGCAAGCCGAGCTCGGCCGCGGTGGCGTCAACAGCAAGCTGAGCGGCGGCGGCGTCCAATCGGGCGGTGTTGAGCGCCACGGCCCGCACCCGCGGCCGCAGGCCATCGGGACGCCCCAAGGCCGCCAGGGCCTCCAGCGCCGCGATCAACTCGGGCAGGGGCGGGATCGCCACCGGCACCTCCCCTGGCCGGGTGCGCACGTGGCTCTGGCCAGCGCGGTGCACCAGCAGCAGTTCGGTGGGCTGGCTGCCGCGCAGCAGGGGCAAGGTGGCGCTGGAGCCCGGATGGCAAAGCGACCCCTGGCCCTCCACCAGCAGCAACGCCTGCGGCCCGGCCCCAACGGCGGCGGCCAGCACGGCCGCCTCCACGGCACCGGCGGCGTAATCAATCCGCACGGCATCGAGGGCCACGCCCTGGCCGCTGATCAAGATGCCCGCCTGACCCGTGCCCACAAAGCGGGCATCAAGGCCGCAGCGCCTGGCCTCAGCCTGCAACTCCAAGCAGGCGCTCATCTTGCCCACGGCCATATCCGAACCCACGGCCAGCACCCGGCGGCAGGGCAGGGCAGCAGCTCGCGCGGCCGCCACCTCCAAGCCAGCCGGCTCCTGGCGCAGATCCCAGATCCACTGGCCGGCTCGGCGGCAGGCGGCAGCCAGCTCGGGATCATCGCCAAGGCGGCTGTGCAGGCCACTGGCCAGGTTCAGCCCCGCCTCCAGCGCCGCCAGCAGATCGGTCCGCATCGCTGGTGGCAGGCGGCCACCGGAGGGGGCCAGCCCCACCACCGCCACCTCGGGCCCGTAGGCCAGTGCCGCCGCCATATCAGCCACCACCGGCACAGCCCGCTCAATGCCGCTCACCTGCTGCAGGTCGGAGCCAGCGAAAGCCGGATCGATCACCGCCACGATTGGCCCACTGCGATAGCGCAACATCGCCAAACCGGTCTTGCCGCTGAGGTCGTCGAGGCCGCCGTGGAGCAGCAGCACGACCGGAGCGCTTGGGCTCAACATGACGCCTGCCCCATGGAGATACCCAGATTGATGCCAAGGCCGGGGCCCGCTGGCGGAATCAGCACGTCTCCCTCCAGGGTCAATCCGGTGAAGGGGTCGTCCACCAGGTTGAGATGGCTATCGAGATCGGGCCAGGTCACTAGGGGCAGCAGCTGGGCTGCCGCGCCATTGAGCAGGGCGCCATCCGAGTAGCACCCCAGCATCACCCCTAAACCCAGGCGGCGAGCCGTCTGGGCCAGCAGCAGGGCCTCGCCAAGGCCACCGCTCTTAAGCAACTTGATGTTGATGCCATCCACGTGGGGGGCCAGCCGCAGCAGATCGGCCAGCTGCCAGCAGCTCTCATCGGCCACCAGGGGCAGGGGAGATTCGCCATGCAAGGCCGCAAAACCAGCGCTGTCAGCCTCCGGATCCAGCAGGGGCGCCAGGGGCTGCTCGAGCAGCACCACGCCGGCCCGCTCCAGGGGCTCGAGCATGGCCCGGGCTGTGGCCAGATCCCAGCCGCCGTTGGCATCCACCTGCAGCTCGCAGGCTCTACCCGTCTGCTGGCGCCGCTGCTCGAGGGCGGTAGCCACCCCCTCCAGCAGGGGCAGGTCGTGGGCGATGCCAGCGGGGCTGCCCAGCTTGAGCTTGATGCGGGTGGCAGGCAACTGCAGCCACCAGCGCTCAAGCCTCGCCAGGACAGCCTCGGGCGTACCTAAGCCAAGGGTGACGCTGGTGGCGACACAGGCGCCTGGATCCAGGCCCCAGAGCCGGTACAGGGGCTGATTCAACCTTTTGCCCCACCAGTCGTGCAGGGCCAGATCCAAGCCGCAACGGGCCGGGGGGCTCAGGGCGGCCAGCAGGGGCTCCAGGGCCTGCAGGGGCTCCGGCGCCAGGGCGGCCAGCTGGGGGGCAACCGCCTCCAGCTCCGCCGCAACGGCATCGGTGTCGTAATGGCGGTGGCCGGTATCGAAGCCGCCGGTCTCGCCGATGCCCGTGAGCCCGTCGTGCTCAAGGCTCACCAGCAGGTGCTCCGCCGCAGCCGTCGTGCCGCGGCTGATGGCCAGGGGCACGGCCTTGGTGAGCTGAAAGCGTTGCAGGCGAAGCTGCATCAGGGCTAAGGGGCTGGTCTCAAGCTGACACGGGTCTGGCACACGTCCTGGAATCCGTACAGCGTGTACAGATTCCAGGACACCAGACCAGGTCCCTTTTCCCGCCAGCCGCCAACCCTGATGGCCGAAACTAGTTGCATGACGGCCACCAACCTCAGCACCAACGTCCCCCGCGGCAGCTACTGGATCACCACCTTTGGCTGCCAGATGAACAAGGCGGATTCCGAGCGCATGGCCGGGATCCTGGAAGCCATGGGCTACCGGGCCGGCACAGACGAGCACAGCGCCGATTTGGTGCTTTACAACACCTGCACAATCCGCGATAGCGCCGAGCAGAAGGTTTACAGCTACTTAGGCCGCCAGGCCCAACGCAAGCGAATCAACCCCAACCTCACCCTGGTGGTAGCGGGCTGTGTGGCCCAGCAGGAGGGCGAATCTTTGCTGCGGCGAGTGCCCGAGCTGGATCTGGTGATGGGCCCCCAGCACGCCAATCGGCTAGACACCCTGCTGGCCCAGGTGGAGCAGGGTCAGCAGGTGCTAGCCACCGGTGAGCAGCACATCCTTGAAGACATAACCACCGCTCGCCGCGACAGCCAGGTATGCGGCTGGGTGAATGTGATCTACGGCTGCAATGAGCGCTGCACCTACTGCGTGGTGCCCTCGGTGCGCGGCCAGGAGCAGTCGCGGCTGCCCGAAGCGATCAAGCTGGAAATGCAGGGCCTGGCGGCACGCGGCTTCAAGGAGATCACCCTGCTGGGCCAAAACATCGATGCCTACGGCCGCGACCTGCCCGGCATCACCCCCGAAGGCCGCCGCGCCCACACCCTCACCGACCTGCTCCATCACGTCCACGACGTGGCCGGAATTGAGCGGATCCGCTTTGCCACCAGCCACCCGCGCTACTTCACCGAGCGGCTGATCGATGCCTGCGCCGACCTACCCAAGGTGTGCGAGCACTTCCATGTGCCCTTCCAGAGCGGCGACGATGACGTGCTTAAAGCCATGGCCCGCGGCTACACGGTGGATCGCTACCGCCGCATCGTTGAGCGCATCCGTGAGCGCATGCCCGATGCCTCGATCAGTGCCGATGCGATCGTGGCTTTCCCCGGCGAAAGCGACGCCCAATACCGCCGCACCCTGGCCCTGATTGAAGAGATCGGCTTCGACCTGGTGAATACCGCCGCCTACTCGCCGCGTCCCAACACCCCAGCAGCCGACTGGCCAAACCAGCTCAGCGAGGCGGTGAAGGTGGAACGCCTGCAGGAGCTCAACGCCCTGGTGGAGCGCACCGCCCAGCAGCGCAGCAACCGCTACGCCGGCCGCTGTGAGCAGATCCTGGTGGAAAGCAGCAATCCCAAAAACTCCAATCAGGTGATGGGCCGCACCCGCACCAACCGGCTCACCTTTTTCCCCGGCCAAAACGCCGATGGCAGCCCGATCAAACCGGGCGACCTAGTAACGGTGCAAATCGAAGAGGTGCGCGCCTTCTCCTTGAGCGGCAAACTGGCCTGAGTTTTGGGCCCCCTGGGTCCCATACCGGCTGGCATGACTCCCACCCCCATCGCCGTTGGTCTGATCTTTGGGGGAGCCTCCGGCGAACACGCCGTCTCAATCCGTTCCGCCGCCACGGTGGCGGCGGCCGTGCGGGATGGCGAAAACGCATCGAGCTACGCGCTGCATTGCTTTTACATCGACCCCGAAGGACGCTGGTGGGGAGCTGAGTTGGCCGATGCTGTGTTGCGCCAGGGCAGCCCGGCCCGGCTCGAGCAACTGCCCCAACCGCTGCCGCCGCCTGGATTCCGGGGCTTACCTGCCGGCGCCCTGGAGATCGATGTGTGGCTGCCGGTGCTGCACGGCCCCAACGGCGAAGACGGCACGATCCAGGGCCTGTTCACCCTGATGCAGGTTCCCTATGTGGGTTCGGGTGTGCTGGGCTCGGCGGTGGGCATGGATAAGCAGGCGATGAAGGCCGCCTTCGCCGCCGCCGGCCTGCCCCAGGTGCCCTATGCCTGCGTGTCAGCGAGCGCAGCGGCCCAAAACGACGACGCCCTGCTCGACCAGCTGGAGAGCCAGCTCGGCTACCCCTGCTTCGTGAAACCAGCCAACCTCGGCTCTTCGGTTGGCATCAGCAAGGCCACTGATCGGGCCAGCCTGCAGGCCGGTCTGAAGCTTGCCGCCGCCCTTGATCCGCGGCTGGTGGTGGAGCAGGGGGTGACGGCCCGCGAGCTGGAATGCGCGGTGCGGGGCGGCGGCCACCAGCCCCTGCAGGCCTCGGTGCTGGGCGAAATCTGCTTTGAAGCCGATTGGTACGACTACGAAACCAAATACAGCGAGGGCAAAAGCCACACCGTGATCCCGGCGCTGGTGCCAGAGGCGGTGGCTGAACGCTGCCGGACCATGGCGATCGAGGCCTGTGAGGCCGTTGGTGCCATGGGGCTTTCGCGGGTTGACTTCTTCTTCTGCGAAGCCAGTGGCGAACTGTGGCTCAACGAGATCAACACCCTGCCGGGCTTTACCAGCCAGAGCATGTACCCGATGCTCTGGGCCGCCACGGGTGTGGCCCTGCCCACCTTGGTGCGCGAATTGATCGAAGGGGCCCGACAATGGCATGTCCAGGTATCTAGTGGAGGCCCTTCGACATGAGTCACGGCCTGCTTTGGCTGCCACTGCTTTTAGTGTTCGTACTGCTCACCGCCCTGGGCTGGCTCGAGCGGCGGCGGCAGCGCTTGTTTCGCGAATGGGCCGAGGGCTCCGAGCTGGCCAAACTCGACAGCTGCGGCGGCGCCCGGCTGGTGGATGGCCTGCTGACTTGGTGCTCCTTCGAAGCCGGTCAACTCAAGCAAGATGACTTTTTTGTGATTAAGCAGCTCGAATTGGTTGAGCTGCTTTCGCTGGGTTCGGGCGAGGCGCCCCTCACCGAAGAGAGCCAGGGGGCTTGCCGACTGCGCTTAGTGGGTGGTGGCGAACAAAAAGACCTGCCCTTCGCCGATTCAGAGCGGGCCCGGCGCTGGATCGATGAGCTGATGTCGCGCTCGCGCTGCGAGTTGTGAGCCAGGAGTGGAGCCTGTTGCGGTGAGTGCCACCCCTCTCCAACCTGGATCGGAGCGGCGGCGCCAACTGCGCCAGCAGCGGCGCCGAGAGCGCCTGCGCAATCTTTGGCGTTTCCTTGTGCTGCTAGCCCTCGCCGGCGGCCTGGGCTACGGCCTGCTGCGTCAGGGCTGGGTACTAAGCGGCCCCGACCAGGTGGAGGTGGTGGGCAGCCAGCAAGTGGGAGCCGACCAGGTGGTGCAAGCCGTCCGCCTGACTTTTCCCCAACCCCTGCTGGGCCTGCACCCCAAACGCATCGCCGATGTGCTGGCCGGTGCCCTGCCGGTGGAACAGGTGCGGGTGAGTCGGCTGATGGCACCGCCGCGGCTGCGGGTTGAACTGGTCGACCGCCAGGCGGTAGCCAGGGCCCAGCGACGCACCGCCAAGGGAAGCGAGCAGGGCTATGTCGATCGACTCGGCCACTGGATGAGCATTGGCCAGGGCCAGGGGGCCGCAGCCAAAGCCAGTGCCGGCTTACTGGTGCTGGGTTGGCAGGCCCGCTACCGCCCGGCCCTCGCCCTGGTGCTCGAACAACGGGGGCGGCTTGGTGGCGATATCAGCCAGATCCGCTTTGAACCAGACAGCAGCCTGTGGCTGCAGAGCAAGCGGCTCGGCAAGGTGAGCCTCGGGCCGGCTGATGCCCAATTGGGGCGGCGCCTTGAAGTGCTCCGTCACCTGCAACAGGAACTGCCGACAAAGGTGAAGGGCCGCCAGCTGCAATCCATCGATCTCAGCGATCCAGAACAACCCGAGCTGGGCCTACCCGCCACCCGTAGACAGGCTGCGGCCAGCAGGGAGCCGTAAGGAATCCAGCAGAGACATGCCAGGAAACCCGCAAAGGTGAGACACTCTCCTGATCCAGGCAAGGAAACGCCGACATAATGCAGTCGCCGATTGTTCGCACCGCCACCCCTGATGCCGCTATGACCCAAAGCTCTTCCCAGTCAAACGGTGTCCAAGCCTCAAACGATCCGTCCTTTGGCGGCGTTTCAGGGGAGATTGTGCCGAGCCAGTCGGCACGCATCGAAGTGATCGGGGTCGGCGGTGGCGGCAGCAATGCGGTGAACCGGATGATTGCCTCCGACCTCCAGGGTGTGGGCTACCGGGTGCTGAACACCGACGCCCAGGCGCTGCTGCAGTCGGCATCGCAGAAGCGCATCCAGCTCGGACAAAAACTGACTCGCGGCCTAGGTGCCGGCGGTAATCCGGTAATCGGCCAAAAGGCTGCGGAAGAGTCCCGGGCCGAACTGCAGGAATCACTGCAGGGTGCCGACCTTGTTTTCATCGCCGCTGGCATGGGTGGCGGCACCGGCACCGGCGCAGCACCAATTCTTGCCGAGGTCGCCAAAGAAGTTGGCGCCCTCACCGTAGGCATCGTCACCAAGCCCTTCGGTTTTGAAGGTCGCAAGCGGCTGCGTCAGGCCGAAGAGGGCATTGCCCGGCTGGCCGAGAGCGTGGACACCTTGATCGTGATCCCCAACGATCGCCTGCGCGATGCCATTGCCGGCGCCCCCCTGCAAGAGGCCTTCCGCGCCGCCGATGACGTGTTGCGGATGGGCGTTAAGGGCATCAGCGACATCATCACCCGGCCTGGCTTGGTGAACGTCGACTTCGCCGATGTGCGCTCGGTGATGGCTGGCGCCGGCACCGCCCTGCTTGGCATCGGGGTGGGCTCCGGCCGCTCCCGCGCTCTTGAGGCTGCTCAGGCGGCGATGAGCAGCCCCCTGCTGGAATCGGCCCGCATCGACGGTGCCAAGGGTTGTGTGATCAATATCAGCGGCGGCAAAGACATGACCCTCGAGGACATGACCACCGCCTCTGAAGTGATCTACGAGGTTGTCGATCCTGACGCCAACATCATTGTGGGTGCCGTGGTGGATGAACGCCTCGAGGGCGAAATCCACGTGACCGTGATCGCCACCGGCTTCGAGAGCGGCGCCCCTTACCGCACCGAGCGCACCGTGGTCAGTTTTGCCGGAACTCCCCTGTTCAACAGCACCCAGGAGGAACGGGGCGCCAAAATCCCGCCATTCCTGCTCAACCGCCAGAGCCAGGAAAGCTAGTCAGCGGTTTTTGATTGGGGTGACCCGGATTCCACGCCTGCCCTGAGCATCCCGTGTGGCTGCTCCCTTCCGGTCCTGACCAGATTTGGGCGTCAGAGCCGCATGGGTCCGAGTCGATTAGATGTTAGCAATGGCATCACTCGCACCGAAGCCCGTGCCCCTGCGCCCCGCTGATCTGGCGAGCCGCAAGCAGGCGGGCCTGCCGATCACGATGCTTACGGCCTGGGATGCCCTCTCTGGCGCTCTGGTGGCCGAGGCGGGCGCTGATGCGGTGCTGGTGGGGGATTCCCTGGCGATGACCGTGCTGGGCCACGCCACCACGCTGCCGGTGACCCTCGAGGAGATGCTGCACCACACCCGGGCCACGGCCCGCGGCCTAGCCAGCAGCTGCGGCCCTGGGCAGATGCCCCTGCTTATTTGCGATCTGCCCTTCCTCAGCTATCAGTGCAACCCAGATGACGCAGTAGCTGCCGCCGGCCGGGTGCTCAAGGAGACCCCCGCCGCAGCTGTGAAACTTGAAGGCGCCGAGCCTGAGACCCTGACCTTGATCGACCGGTTGGTGCGCAGCGGCATACCGGTGATGGGCCACATCGGCCTGATCCCCCAGTCGGTGCATCGGCTGGGCTACCGCCGCCAGGGCAACGATGAGGTCAGCCGCGAGCGGCTGCGGCGCCAAGGCCTGGCCCTGCAGGCAGCGGGTTGCTTCGCCCTAGTGCTTGAACACGTGCCCGCCGATTTGGGCGCCTTGCTGCAAAAGGAATTGGAACTACCGGTGATAGGCATCGGCGCCGGCGAGGGCTGTGATGGCCAGGTTCGGGTCACGGCAGACCTGCTGGGGCTCACCAGCCGCCAGCCCCCCTTCAGCCCGCCGCTGTTGCAGGGTCGTGCCCTGGGGGTGGCAGCGCTGCAGGGCTGGATCGCCAGCCAGCGTCACCCTGCCCAGGCAACTGCTCCTGCTCCTGCCACCAAGCCAGTAGCTCCCGCAGCACCCCATTGCTAAGGGCCAGGCCAGCTGGATCGCTGAGTCGCCACCGGGGCCCCTCAATCCGCAGCAGCCCCTCACCGATCCAGGACTCCAAGTGGCTGTGCAAGGCGACAAGCGCCGCTGGCCCCAGCCCAGCCTGGGCCAGCAGCGCGGGCATGGACACCCCCTCGCGGCGGCGCAACCCCACCAGCAAGCGCTCATCTAGCGGCATTCCTGGGCAAGCCTCACCAGCGCTAGCGGGCGGCGAGCCCGGCTGGGCCAACCAGTCGGCGTAGGCCTCGCGGGTGCGCGGCCGGGCCAGGCGCTCACCCCAGGGCGCCGCGGTGGCTCCCATCCCAAAGCCCCACCAGCCGGCGCCGCTCCAGTAGACGCGGTTGTGGCGGGAGGCGTGGCCGGGGAGGGCGTAGTTGGAGATCTCGTAGTGGCCGTAGCCAGCGGCGCTGAGCTCGGCCCAGGTGAGCTCCATCAAGTCGGCGCCTAGGTCGGCATCGGGGAGCTGCAGCTGGCCGCGATCGTGGCGCTGGGCAAACACGGTGCCGGGCTCCAGGGTGAGGTCGTAGACGGAAAGGTGGGGCGGTGCCAGGGCAATGGCTTGCCGCAGTTGGCGGCGCCAGTGGCCTAGGTCCTGACCCGGCAGACCCTGGATCAGATCCAGGCTCCAGCTGCTGAGGGCCCCGCCGCCCAGGGCTTGGGCCAGCCAGCCGGCGGCCTCCAGCAGGTCCGCGCCGCGGTGGCGGCGACCCAGCCCGGCGAGCACGGCATCGTCAAAGCTCTGGCCGCCCAAGCTCACCCGGTTTACCCCGGCCTGCAGATAGCCAGCCAGGCGATCCTGGTCAAAACTGGCTGGATCAAGCTCCAGGCTGATCTCAGCTCCAGGAGCCAGGCCAAACCGGCAGCTCAGTGCCGCCAGCAGGGACTCCAGCTGGGGGGGCGTCAGCAGTGAGGGCGTACCGCCACCGAAATACACCGTGGCAAGCGGGGGGCCGGGGGGCGAGGCGGCAATCTCCTGCAGCAGCAGGCTGAGGTAGGCCGCAATCGAGGCCGACCCCGGCGCCGGCGCTTCGCCGCCGGCAAGGTCGCCCAGGGGCACCACCGGAAAGTCGCAATAAAAGCAACGCCGGTGACAAAAGGGGATGTGCAAATAGGCACTGCGCGGCGGCCAGAGCAGGGCGGCTGCCGGGCCTGGAGCTGGGGCTGGGACTGGAACTGGATGGGGAAATTGAGCAGTCACAACAACAGGTGCGGAAACCCCTTCAGGCCAAAGGCACCGAAATCAGGCATGCTGCACCCCAGATCAGTTGGGTAGCCACGCACGACGGGAATGGTGGACTCCCTCATCCTGATCCTGTTTGTGATCTCTGGCGCCGCCGCCGGCTGGCTGGGGGTAGACCTGCTGCCCGAGCAGCTGCTGCTGCAGGTGGACAAACCAGAAGAGCTGCGCACCGTGCTGGGCGGCTTCGGTGCCTTCTTTGGGGTGATCGCTGGAGTTTTCTTCCAGCAGCTGCGGCGCAAGCTGATGCAGCAGGTCCGCACCATGCCCACCGACTTGCTGATAAGCCGCGCCGTGGGACTGATCCTCGGCCTGCTGGTGGCCAACTTGCTGCTGGCGCCGATCCTGCTGCTGCCCCTGCCCTGGGAGGTGATCTTCATCAAACCGCTGGCGGCGGTGCTCAGCAACGTCTTCTTCGGCGTATCCGGCTACAACCTGGCCGAGGTGCATGGCCGCACCCTGCTGCGCCTGTTCAACCCCAGCAGCACAGAGGCGATGTTGGTGGCCGATGGGGTGCTGCAACCGGCCAGCGCGAAAATCCTTGACACCAGCGTGATCATTGATGGCCGCATCCGCGGCCTGCTCGCCTCAGGGCTGCTGGAGGGCCAGGTGATCGTGGCCCAGAGCGTGATCGATGAGCTGCAGGCCCTGGCAGACTCGGGCAACGCCGAGAAGCGCGGCCGGGGCCGCCGCGGCCTCAAGCTGCTGAGCGAGCTGCGCGAGCAGTACGGCCGGCGGCTGGTGGTCAACAGCACCCGCTACGAAGGCAACGGCGTCGACGACAAGCTGCTGCTGCTCACCGCTGACACCGGCGGCACCTTGCTCACCGCCGACTACAACCTGGCCAAGGTGGCTGAGGTGAAGGATCTCAAGGTGCTCAACCTCAGCGAGCTGGTAATCGCCCTGCGGCCCGAGGTGCAGCCTGGCGACGAGCTGCAGCTCAAGATCGCCCGCGATGGCAAGGAGGCCGATCAGGGCGTGGGCTACCTCGACGACGGCACCATGGTGGTGGTGGAAGGCGCCCGGGGCCGCATTGGCGAGCGGCTGCCGGTGGTGGTCACCGGAGCCCTGCAAAACCCCACTGGCCGGATCGTTTTCGCCCGGGGCGACGGAGCCCCAGCCGAGGCCAATGGGGAGGCCACCGCCAAGCGCAAACCACGGCAAGAGCGCAGCAAGGCCAATCCGCAGGCGGACGGCCCCCGCTAGGCTCCGCAAACCTGCTTCCATCAACCGCGGATGTCGGTTTCAGCCCCCTACTACGGCGATTCCGCGGCCATGCGCACGCCGCCGCCCGATCTGCCCAGCCTGCTGCTGAAGGAGCGCATCGTTTATCTGGGCTTGCCCCTGTTCAGCGACGACGAAGCCAAGCGCCAGATGGGCATTGACGTCACCGAGTTGATCATCGCTCAGCTGCTCTACCTGGAGTTTGACAATCCGGAGAAACCTATTTTCTTCTACATCAACTCCACCGGCACTAGCTGGTACACCGGCGACGCCGTTGGCTTTGAAACCGAAGCCTTCGCCATCGCCGACACGCTCCGCTACGTGAAGCCGCCGGTGCACACCATCTGCATCGGCCAAGCGATGGGCACCGCAGCCATGATCCTCAGCGCCGGCACCAAGGGCCATCGGGCCGCCCTACCCCACGCCTCGATCGTGCTGCACCAGCCCCGCAGCGGCGCCCGCGGCCAGGCCACCGACATCCAGATCCGGGCCCAGGAAGTGCTGCACAACAAGCGCACCCTGCTGGAGATGCTTTCTCTCAACACCGGCAAGTCGGTGGAGCAGCTGTCGCGCGATTCCGACCGCATGACTTACTTCACCGCTGAGGAAGCCAAGGAGTACGGACTGATCGATCGGGTACTCACGAGCCTGAAAGACCTTCCAACCGCTCCGCCGGCCACGGCAGCCGGCCTGGGCTGAGCCACCGTCAGGCAGCCAGCCCCCCCAGGCACCCCGCGTTCCACCGACCACCCCAACCAAACCCATGCCCATCGGCACCCCCAGCGTTCCCTACCGCCTCCCCGGCAGCCAGTACGAGCGCTGGGTTGACATCTACACGCGGCTGGGCGTGGAGCGAATTCTCTTCCTGGGTTCGGAGGTCACCGACGCAGTGGCCAACGCGCTGGTAGCCCAGATGCTCTATCTGGATTCGGAAGACAATTCCAAGCCGATCTACCTGTACATCAACTCGCCCGGCGGCTCGGTGACCGCGGGCCTGGCGATATACGACACCATGCAGTACGTCAAGAGCGACGTGGTGACGATCTGCGTGGGTCTGGCCGCCTCGATGGGCGCCTTCCTACTGGGCGCTGGCACCAAGGGCAAGCGGCTGGCCCTGCCCCACAGCCGGATCATGATTCACCAGCCCTTAGGCGGCACCAGCCAGCGCCAAGCCAGTGACATCGAGATTGAGGCGAAGGAGATCCTGCGCATCAAGGACATGCTCAACCACTCGATGGCCGACATGACTGGCCAACCCTTCGAGAAGATCGAGAAGGACACCGACCGCGATTACTTTCTCAGCGCCGCCGAAGCCAAGGAGTACGGCCTGATCGATCGGGTGATCGCCCACCCCAGCGAGGCTTGAGCCGATGGCCACCACCCTCCCCGAGGCTGCCGATCTGTTCTACGCAGCTGGCAACCAGCTGCTTGCAGGGGATTGCGCCCCATTTGCGGAGATCTGGTCTGAGGGCGATGACATCAGCCACCTCGGCCCCACCGGCAATCTCTGCATAGGCCAAAAGGCGGTGTTTGAACAATTCACCAAGGAGTCAGCAATGGGCTTCGAAGGCACCTTGGTGGCTGACGACCGTCGCTTTGTTGAAAGCTCTGATATGGGCTACCTGGTGTGCATGGAGCGCACCAGCGGCATGACCCAGGCCGGTGCGGAGGTTCGGACTGACATCCGCGCCACCACGGTCTTCCGCAAGGAGGCTGGCAACTGGCGTGTGGTGCACCATCACACCGATACCTTTTAATGCCCAAGCCTTCTAAGGCCCAGGCCTTCTAAAGACCAAATTCGTAAATTCAGCCCTTGCCGGTTGCGGCCAGCAGGCGTGAGGCGGTATCTAGCCCGATCGGCAGCCCGGATGGATCCAGCAACCCAAGCTGGACAAGTAGTCCGGCCTGATCCCAGTAGATGTGCTCGTAGGCCACCTTGCCTTCGCGCACGCCCACGATCACAACAAGGGCCATCTCCACGCGCCGGCCGGTGGGAGCCACCCCGGGCAGCAGATGGCCGATGGCTTTTGTGTGGGTGAAGCGAATCACCAGCTCATCCACCAGGCGCTCGCCATCCACGGTGCGTGAAATCTGGATGAACTCAACATCGGGGGGAAAGAACTGGCCGATCAGCTGGGTGGCGTAGAACTCACGCACCCCTTCGGCGCCCTGCCCCCCGGTGCCAGAGGCCAGATTGATCAGATGGGGGTTCGCCACCATCGTGGCCATGGTGGCGTCGAGATCGCCGTTGAGCTCGGCCTGCATGTGGGCCTCGAAGAGAGCGTTGGCCGTTGTCGAAGTGGTGGCTTGGTCGACAACCATGGCGCTTGGGGCAAGGTCCAAATGTTAGGGATGGCCTTGGGCCCTGTCAGTTGGAAGGGGCGCTCCGCAGGCGCCTGCGTAAGCTCAGCTTCTGCCCTGTCCAGAACCGACGCCTCGATGGCCAAGCTCTATTACGACACCGACGCCGACCTCTCCCTGCTTGCTGGCAAGACGGTGGCCATCATTGGCTACGGCAGCCAGGGCCATGCCCACGCGCTGAACCTCAAGGACAGCGGCGTCAACGTGGTCGTTGGGCTCTACGAAGGCAGCCGCTCGGCAGAAAAAGCCAAGGCCGATGGCCTGGAAGTACTAAGCGTGGCCGACGCCTGCGCCAAGGCCGACTGGATCATGGTGCTGCTGCCCGATGAATTCCAGAAGGCTGTTTACGACAAGGAAATTGCACCGCACCTCAGCGCCGGCAAGGTGCTGAGCTTCGCCCACGGCTTCAACATCCGCTTCGAGCTGATCAAGCCGCCCGCAGATGTGGACGTGGTGATGATTGCCCCCAAGGGCCCCGGCCACACCGTGCGCTGGGAATACCAGAACGGCATGGGCGTGCCGGCTCTATTCGCCATCGAGCAGGACGCCAGCGGCCACGCCCGTGAGCTGGCCATGGCCTACGCCAAGGGCATCGGCGGTACCAGAGCCGGCATCCTCGAAACCAACTTCAAAGAAGAGACCGAAACCGACCTCTTCGGTGAGCAGGCCGTGCTGTGCGGCGGCCTCTCCGAGCTGGTCAAGGCCGGCTTCGAAACCCTGGTAGAGGCTGGCTATCAGCCCGAGCTGGCCTACTTCGAGTGCCTGCACGAGGTGAAGCTGATCGTCGATCTGATGGTTAAGGGCGGCCTGACGGCCATGCGCGATTCGATCTCCAATACCGCCGAGTACGGCGACTACGTGAGCGGCCCGCGCCTGGTCACCGCCGACACCAAAGCGGAGATGAAGCGCATCCTCACCGACATCCAAGATGGCACCTTCGCCCGCAATTTCGTGGCCGAGTGTGACGCCGGCAAGCCGGAGATGACCAAAATCCGCGAGCGCGATGCGGCCCATCCGATTGAGCAGGTGGGCAAGGGCCTGCGCTCAATGTTCAGCTGGCTGAAAGCCTCCTGAAGCCGGCGGGGTGAGGGGCCGCTGCCATGGGTCTACGGCTGCATTTCCAGGCCCCAGTCCTGCTCTGGGGAAGTTCCAGAGCAGGTAACAGTCTCACCCAGGCTTCTGCCGCTTGGTTGGTCACCGGCCTAAGCAAATCCCCTCTGGTCATCAGCCTTCTGATGGCCTTGGCCACTCTGCCGGCCTTGCTGCCCTTGCAACGCCGGAGCGGTGGCTATGCAGCACAGCTGGTCGGGGTGGTGGGGCTGATTGGCATCACTGTTGGGGAATCCAGCCTTCAGATCCCAGACGCCTGGCTCGTGGCGCCAGCGCTTCTGGCCGTTCTGCTCTTTGCATTTGGCCGGGAGATCAGCCAGCTGCCGCTGCAACGCCAGTTGCTCGGGAAAACCGGGGCCACGGTCGAGCGGTTGCGGATTGGCAGTGAGATCGGTGCCATGGCAGGCAATCTGCTGGAGGCGTTTATCTTTCCAGCGCTAGCGCAATTCGCCAGCGCCCTCGTGCTGCTCTTGCCCCTCGGCCTCAGCAGTCTGCAGAGCGACCAGCCTCTCGACACCACAACAGAGGCAAACTCGAATCAAACTCCGGAGCTCGTGCCGTTCAGCCGGCGCTGTCTCCTACAAGGCGTTCTCTTCGGCAGCCTCTTTGCCGTGTTACCCCTCTGGCTAAGAGAAGTCTATGGCGCGAGTTACTTCGATTTCGGCCTGCTGCTGGCTTGCTACTGCTTGGGACGCAGCCTGAACAGTTTTATACCCATCAGAGGGAGTGTTCTGATCTACGCGGCGATGGCGGCACTTCTGGTGCTGGCTGAGGCACTCGGCGATTCAAGAGTGGTGGCGGTGTTCTTGCCTCTTGGTGCCCTCGCTGCCGCCAGCGATGCCGCGCTGGTGGCTTCAATGCAACCGTTGGCGGATGCAGCCCTGCGCTGGGAAATGTTGTTGCGCTCCGGGGGGGTCGGCGGGCTCATTGGCAGCCTTGGCATGGGGTTACTCAGCCAGATCTTTGGAATCAATGCTGTGATGCCACTTCAAGTGGGACTCTTTCTCGCCCTGGCCTGGCCCCTGGGACGCTGCGCTTCGAGGCAACCGTCCCCATGAACATGGCCATGGCCCCTCTGGTGCTGGTGGCCTTGGCCTGCGGTTTGGATCGCCTGGTGGGGGACCCTCGGGGCTGTATCCACCCGGTGGTAGTGATGGGCTGGCTGATCAGCAGACTGCGCGGCTGGGCGGAACGCTGGGCCGCAAACCAGCCAAGGCGGCTGCGGCTGGCGGGCGTTGCAATCACAGCCCTGCTGGTGGGCGGGAGCGGCCTGGCGGGCTGGGGCACGGAACGGCTGGCCTGGAGCGGCCCCCTTGGCGCGGTTCTATTGGTCGTAGCCCTAGCCAGCGCCCTGGCCGGCCGCAGCTTGGAGCAGGCGGTGGGCGCCGTGCTGGCCTCCGTTGCCGCCTGCGATCTGCCCCTGGCACGGCAGCGGCTCAGCTGGATAGTGGGCCGCGACACGGCCGATCTCGACGCCCCGGAAATTCTGCGGGCCCTGGCCGAAACGGCCAGCGAGAACGCCGTGGACGGTCTGTTTGCGCCACTGTTTTGGATGCTGCTGGGGGCTGGGCTGTGGAGCCTCAACCCCGCATGGCCCGGCCCCCTGGCCCTGGCCTGGGGCTTCAAAGCAGCGAGCACCCTCGATTCAATGCTGGGCTACCGCCGCGGGCGCCTGCGCTGGCTGGGCACGGCGGGAGCCCGCCTCGATGACCTACTGGTTTGGCTGCCCTGCCGGCTGGTGGCGGTGAGCCTGCCGCTGGCGGCTGGCCAGCCAGGCCGCAGCCTTGAGGTACTGGCAGCGGCCCGGCGCGATGGCGCCGCCGACCCCTCACCCAATGCGGGGCTATCCCAAGCCGCCTATGCCCACGTCGCCGGGGTGCAGCTGGGAGGCAGCAATAGCTATGGCGGCCAAATGCATCGCAAGCCCCTGCTTGCCGCTGGGCTGCCAGCGCCGGATCA
This sequence comes from Cyanobium sp. BA5m-21, assembly GCF_024346235.1. Lineage (NCBI taxonomy): Bacteria > Bacillati > Cyanobacteriota > Cyanophyceae > Synechococcales > Prochlorococcaceae > Cyanobium > Cyanobium sp. BA5m-21. The sequence continues at coordinate 1,922 of NZ_JAGQCO010000028.1, read as the reverse complement.
GGCGGCGGTACTGCAAATGCTGCAACTGAATCGGCGGCTTGAGCTGATATGGCTCACCGCAGCCGCTGCAGTGGCGTTCATCACGAAAACTCTCAGCTGATTGCCCCTGCCCCAGCCCCTGCCGAAGCTGCACACAGATCACTGGGACCATGGCGATTCGCGAGCTGCTCGAAGATGCCCTCAAGGAGCCGAACATCGGCCTAACCCCTTGCTTTCGCTGGCACGCCACACCTGTAGGGATTGCAGCCCTGTGGCAGGCCGGGGCAGCGCCCACGGCTCCTCCCTACGAAGATGCCCTCAAGGAAGGTCTGCAGGTAGGGCTGGATCTGAGTCGCGAAGAGCGGGAGTTTCACCAGCTCAATTCAGGTTTGGTGTTGCTGTTTCACAGCTAGGCCTGCTGGGGGAAACACCAGCGCCCATTGATGCAGCGTCCAACTGACGCAGCCCTGGACGATCAGCGGATCTGTTCGAACAAGGGCCTCGGCTTCTTCCCAACTGGCTGCCGTAAAGAGCAACATGCCGCCAGCCCCATCGCCACTGCGGCCGACCCGATCGGCCCAATAACCACTGCGGGGCTCATGGCCCTTGCGTTCTAGTTCTGCCAGCCAGGCCAGATGGGCTGGAATCACGGCGTCGAATTGGGGCTTAGAAACCAGACCCAGCTCCAACTTAACAAAGGTGGGGCGCATCTTTTAAACCTCTTTGGCGGTGCGTTGCCGGCGGCACCTTTCTGAGCAGTAGCGCACCTCTTCCCAAACCTCCCTCCACTTGCGCCGCCACTGAAAGGGCCGCTCACAAACGGGGCAGATTTTGGTGGGACGGTTCTCGTGGTGGGGCATCTCCAGGGGCTCGACCCAGATCAGGGATGGGAAATTTAGGCAACCGAAACCAAATCCAGATCAGGGAAACGACAAAAAGCGACCAAACCGTAGTAGGATTGTGAAGAATTCATAAGACGGTCATGTTGTTAAGTATTTTTGGTTTCTTATTTGCGGCCCTTTCATTTGTTCAAGTCCCCCAATGGGACAACGACTGGACCAAATGCTCGGTGGCAGTTCCAGACACAGCTTGCCATTGGTATGTGGTCAACCCTGACAACACATTTGGCAAAGGATTCAGCTGGATCACCGCTCCTGAATACGACGTAACCGCGTTAAGGGACATCGGCATCCAACACGAGGTAACCATTGCCCAGGGCTTCCAAACGACTGTAGAACTTATGAATGCATCGACCGAAGTCAAGTACGGCGACAACTACTAAAGTCAAGTTTCAGACCAGAACTTAAAATAGGAACCCTATAATTTCATCGAGCGAGGCATCACGCCAAGGGGCTATATCTTGCAAAAGGTAAAAACCCGCCCTCCTACCCCGGCCTGTTAACGTTAAGAAACAGCAGAAAAAGATATTAGGCGCAGGATCTTGAGCATTCAAACCTCCCAAACGCACTGCAGCGCAGCAGAATCCAGCCCACTACTTAATTTCTTAAGGCCATGGGATGTGCTGAAATCCCATTTTGACGGCTTATGGGGTTATGGTTTGCAGACATTAATTCAGTCGTCCTTGCACTAGGGTGGCCTCAACACCCTGCCATGGACTCTTCAATTCTGTTTGCCTTAAACTGGAATTCGCTCGGCGAGCTAGCAACCGAAGACCTTGAGTATGTGCTCAACTCAATGGCCCATGCCATGGATTCAGGCAAAGAAGAGTTTTGTTCGCTTTACAGCAAAGTGAATGTCCGTGCTTGACTCGCAAAATCAATTCCGATTAGCTTTTGGCCCCCTGTACAAGCGGGTGGGAAACATGCAAGGTCTAAAATTACAAGGATATTACTTTTGACGCCTTAAGCAATTCGCAAGGTTCTCCTTGGCGATTGCCAGTGCCTCCTTACAGGTCTCTTTATCGTCCTTATCAATATCGCCCT
>NZ_JAGQCO010000027.1:0-33748 GCF_024346235.1 Cyanobium sp. BA5m-21 | reverse complement strand
CAGCGACTCAGAAAACTTACAACACCGTCGGCTCTCGCCTTCTTCGTCGTAAGCCTGCTCGCTTCGGGATCTTCCCCCTTGCGCGCAGTCCAAAAACATATCACCTCCAACGCCCTTCTGGCAAGGATCAGCCCACCAGCGCATCGGCCCAGGGCATGAAGCGGGCCAAGGTTTCCGGCCGATCGGCCGCCAGCACAGGGAAATCGGCTGCAGACAGATCGGAACCAGCATCGATCGATTCCGGTGATCGCACCAGCCAACGAATCGGGCAGTCCAACTCGCTGAGCACCAACCACGCTGCTGCCAGATCCCAGATTTTGGGAGTGGCCTCAAGTGCTGAGATCGTTTGCCCCATCGCCACACTGACAAGATTGAGGCTTGCCACCCCAAGCAAACGGATTTTCCCAGGGAAGCGTTGATTGGGCAGCTTTTGCAGCACTCCTATCGAACGGCTACACAAGGAAGCGCAGCCAGCAGGGTGGCTCTGCCCGGAGGGAGCCAGCAGGAGGCGACCATTGCGCCAGGCACCCTGACCGCGTATCGCCACGATCCGCTGCCGAAGTGGTGGCACATCCAGCACGGCAAGCACCGGACGCCCAGCCTCAAAACGCGCTATGGAAATGGCCCAGTAGGGAATCCCAGCCGCAAAATTAGTGGTGCCATCCAGGGGATCAACCACCCAATAAGCAGAGGTCTTAGGCACTGTTTTGTCGCCTTCCTCGCTCAGCACCCCTTCACCGGGAAACAGGCGAGCCAATCCTTCAACCAGGGTCGCATCACTCCAGCGATCACAGGCCGTGATCAGGCTGCCGTCTGATTTGAGATCGGAGGCCATATGACCGAAATCGGCCCGCTGCCGGTCAGCCACAAGATCAATCAGCTCAACCAGGCCTGGATTGAGATCTGGGGGGTAAAGCACTGAGGGTTCTTGGTTCATCCGAGCTCTAGGGCCAGCACCTTGCTGAGGCTGCGACCCGTATCCTCCCTGAATTGGCGCAGGTTGACGCGCCTCAGCAACACCAGGGCACCAAAAGCAACCAGCACCTCCACGCTTAAAACCATGGCGTAGGGGAAATAAACAGACGGGGCAAGCTCGAAAGCCTGCTGGAGAGAACGAGCTAGATCAAGCAGTCCACCACCGAGCATTTTCCCTAAGGCCCTTGATAAGGCCTGGGCCAGACCCCAGACCCCTACAAAGGTGCCAGCAGCCTCCGGCAAGGTGAGATCAAGCATCAGCACTAGGGCGCTGTTGGTCCCTATGCCCGCCGCCAAGCCAAACAGGAGCATGACCACCTGCAGCACCGGCACACGGGGCTCCAAACCAGCTAGTGCCAAACACACCAGGCTGACCAAAATCAGCTGGCAACCCAGTCGCGCCGTTGCCAACTTGCCGAGCCTGGGCACGATCCACAGCCCAGCAAGCAGCAAGCCCGTCAAAGTTCCCATACCCCAAATGGCGTTCAGGGATGCCGTGGCTGCAATCGGCATGCCAAACACGTCTGCTGCGTAGCTCTCAAGAATGGGGTCCTGTAGAAACAAGCCGAGGGTGAACAGCACAAGAAAGGAGAAAAAAACCAGGACCTGACGGCTTGAGCTGACAAGTGCCCAGGCCTGGGCGAGGGTGATGGAATCCTCCCGGCGCTGCCCGCCCGCAGGCAAGTCAAGTTGCTTGTTGCTGGGTTCGAGCCCAACGGTGGCAACAACCGTGAGCACAAGCACCACTGCGGCCACCCGGCCCATGAAGCCAAGCAATACAGGCTCCAAAAGGGCAGGATCGGTGATGCCATCAAGACTGCGCAAGCTCAGATTGATCGAGATTGCCCCAATCACAATGCCCACAGTGAGCAGACACCAAATCAAGCCCACCGCCCGGGGCCGCTCAGCCTCGCTGGTGCGATCAATTACGAGGGCGAGATAGGGGGTGGTGGCGAGGGAAATCGCCAGACCATAAAGAGCAAACAGCCCGCAAAGCGCCGTGATTCCCAATGCCAGCTCAGGCTGGGAAGCAGCTTCAAGCAAGCGACCCACATGAAAGATCAGGGGAACGGACAGCACCGCCAAGCCACAAAACAGGGCAGTACCCAGCCATATATATGGAAGCCGGTGACGCCCCGCCCAGGGATGGGCATCTGAAATTTGGCCGAACAACACCCTGGAGGGAGCAACAAACTGTTCAAATGCCAGCGCGCCACCAACCAGTAGGCCGGGGAACTCAAGCTCGCTGAGCATGACCCTATTGAGCAGGCCCGCGAAGATGACGGCCAGGCAGCCCAAACAACCCTGGAACAAACCCAATCGCAGGGTGTTGGGCAGCCCAAATGAAGGCTGTGGATCAACAGATGACGCCACCACGGCGTCAGACGGCTCCCTGGGCAGCGGCCTGGCAGGCAGGGATCAGGGGCGTGGGTTCGACGGGAAGATCTGAAGCGCCGGCAGGCTTGACTGCCGGTAGGGACTGGGGCGTGCAACCAGCCACTTGATCTAGGCCAGTTCGGCGACGAAGTTCGGCAAGACGCTTGTTGTAGTCAGTGATTGAACCGGAATAGCGCACCTCTGCCTGAGTGAGATCTCGCTGGTTGTCCACCACCTCTCGCTGGGTTGTCACACCAGCCTGGAAGCGCAGACGAGCTAGCCGCAAGGATTCGCGCGCCGAAATCACCTCCCTAGAGGTAGTCACAATGTTGCGGTTGTTTTTCTCGAGTTCATAGAAACTTGTTTCAACCTCCTGGCGAATGCCATCTCGTCGCTGGGCGAAGCGAAAAGTATTTTCTTGGGCAAGCTGCTTATTTTGCCGTGATTGGGCCGCAGCTGCTCCGCCATCAAAGAGGCGCCAGCTCAGGTTGAGGCCAATAGCAGTGTTGTATTCCGTTCCATCGCCTGCGGGGTCGTTTAGAACTTGAGGATCTTGGCCGTCAAAAACGCTGCCTGAAAACGCAGCAAATATGTTTAGGAAGGGCTGAACAGCACCCAATGCTGCATTTGCCTGGCTGTTAGCGATTGAGATATCCAGCAAAGCCTGATCCAGCTCTTCACGGAATGTATAAGCCGCAACAATGCTTTCCTGCAACGAGGGCTGCCAAATGCCAAAGACCCTTGCCGGATCCTTAGCGGTTGGGGTTACATTTTGGGGTAAATCCAAAAGAGCTGCCAAGGTGCGGCGAGCGATTGCTTGGGCAGCGAGAGAGTTGGTCAAGAGCTGCTGATCACGGGAAAGCTGGGTTTCAGCTTCAAGCACCTCTAGCTTTGTAGCCACACCAGCCTGAAATCTTGCCTTGGAGTCTCTCAAGCTAACTAAAGAAGCGCGTACGGACTCCTGACCAATACGGACTTGGTCGTCAGACTGCTGGAGATCAAAATATGAAGAAGCTGCCTGCAATCGCAGATCCCGTAGAGCAATGACGTATTGGAACTTGGCCTTTTCAAATTGATCACGCGCCGCTGCTATAGTAGGCACCCGCTGAGGATTGATTAGTGACCACTGGGCCGTGATGGCAGCTCCTAAATCCCAACGATTAATGACCTGGGTCTGCTTAACACCGTTAAACACCGTGTTGCTCTGCTCACCGGTGTTATAAACGGGTAGTGAATTTGCCTCCAAGTTGAGGCTGGGATACCACTGAGAAATTTGGGCTCGAAGATTGCTCTGAGCCTGATCTACCTGGCTAGCAATCGCCTTGAGATTGGGGTTATTGACCTCGGCAAGATTTTCTACTTCAACTAAACCAAGGGGGCGCAACTCGGTTATTCGCACTTGCTCTGGCTTAACCGGCAGCGCCAAGGAGGCGGGTGCGGGCAGATTCTCAAGCCCAGGAGCCAGCTTGGTGGCTGCCGGAGTCACGAGGGTTGGGTTTAGGCGTGGCCGATAGCCCCGCAACTTGGTAGTGGAGTCGCCACGCAGGGCTTCAGGTGCCAGTGGCAACGGTGGAGGCATGGGCAAAGTCAAATCCGCCTGGGAAGCAGCAGTCGCTGGCTTGTCCTGAGCTTGGGCTGCAAAGGCCAGAAAAGGGGGACCCAGCAGGCAAAGCAGAGCTAAGCGGGAAGTGAAATTGAGCACGTAAACATCAGCCTAATCCCGAACATTGTAAGGAGTTAATGGAAACCTGCCTAAACATGAGGCCACAAGGTCGTCTGCACCCTTCAGCAGCTGCACAGGCACCGGCAGCTGGGCCTCGACCTCAGCCAGGCTGAGGTCGTCGAGGAATACCGGTTCGCCCTGGCGCAGCATTACCGCTGGCAGCAGCAAGGCCTCGCCCAAATCCAAGCCAGCCAAGCCGGTAAGCAGATCAGAACCGGTCAGCAGGCCCGTAACCACCTGCTCCTGACCCCAGTAAGGGCTGGGCAAGCCATGCAAAATCAGGTCAAGCCCCTCAACCGCATTGAGCCTGGCTACCACGGGCTCGAGAGCTTCGGCCACCAGCTGGCCCACCACCCAGCTCAGCCGCCGCGGCCTGGCCAGGGCCTTGGGCAGCTTCCGGGTAGCGAGCTCAAGCGCCTCGATAAAGGCGCGAATGCTGCCGACGCCGTTTTCCTGCTGGGGTAGGTCCTCGTAATCTGCCCGGGGGGGAAGCGGCAGCCCCGCCATCAAATACCACTCATCGGACAACCAAACGAAACGACTGCCCAGATCTCGCTGAAAGCCCTGCTGCAAGGGCTCCACCAAGGCGATTACCTGGCGGGCAGACTGGCGATCTACGGGTACGAGGGCATCCCCATCGGGACGAAAACGGGTAAGCCCCACGGGCACCACTGCCACGGAGAGCACCGCGGGCCAATCGCCAGCGCCAAATTGGGCCAAATCCTGCAAGGTGCGCAGTAGGGCCGGGCCATCGTTGATACCAGGGCACACCACCACCTGGGCGTGGATCTGCAAATCGCGCTGGGCGAACCAGCCAAGCTGATCCAGCAGCAGAGCGGCCCGAGGATTGACTAGCAAACGGCTACGCAGCTCAGGCTCGGTGGCATGGACGGAAACGAACAAGGGCGAAAGCCGCTGTTCCTCTATCCGCTGCCAATCAGCGGCGGTGAGGTTGGTGAGTGTTAGGTAGGAGCCGTAAAGAAAACTGAGCCGGTAATCATCATCTTTGAGGTAGAGACTGCTGCGGCGACCCGGTGGCTGCTGGTCGATGAAGCAGAACGGACAGGCGTTGTTGCACTGCTTGAGGCCATCGAACAAAGCTTCAGTGAATCCCAGGCCCAAGCCCTCATCGAGATCCTTCTCCAACTCAACCGTATGCAGGGATCCGTCTGGATCTTCAACTTCCAAGGTGAGCTCTTCCTCTCCCACCAACATCTGAACATCGATCAGATCCCGTGGACGCTTGCCATTGATGCTGAGCAGGCGATCGCCCGGCTGAAAGCCCAACTCCTCAGCGATCGAACCAGGCTCCACCGAGGCAACCACGGCAGGGGCCGGCAAGCGCACCGCCCCTGGAGAGCTGCTATCGAGAGCAGCTAGGGCAATCCCCGCAGAGGGCTCATTCCACACGACGTTAGGGGCTGCTAGGGATTCAGGCTCCCATCCTGGCGCCAAGCCAAATCAATATGCCTACCCCGAAGACCAGGCGATAGGCGACAAATACCCAGGTGCTGTTCGTTTGCAGAAAGCGCAGCAACCAGGCGATCGCCAACCAGGACACCATCGCAGCGGCAACGATTCCCACAAGCAAGGGCACGGCGCCGCCACCAGTTGGAGCACTGAATGCCTCCTTGAGGGACACCAGCCCCGCCAGGGTGATTGCCGGAATGCCCAACAAAAAGGAGAAGCGGGCGGCGGCCGGGCGCTGCCAGCTGTCAAACAAAGCGGCAGTGAGGGTGCTCCCCGAGCGGGAAACGCCTGGCACCAGAGCCAGGGACTGAGCCAGGCCGACCCAGACGCCATCACGGGGCTGCACATCAACCAGCTCGCGGCGACGGCTACCCACCAGCTCAGCCAGAGCCAGCAACAGGGCCATCACGATCGACACGACCGCGATCGAGGCCATGCTGCGCAGCGGCGAGTTGTCGTAATCGGGCACCCAAAGCTTCAAAGCCAAACCAGCAAAAACAATCGGCAGAGTGCCCAGGGCAATGGCGACACCCATGCGAGCGGAGGGGTCGCCCCACTGACCGTGACGGCAGGCCCGGCCCACACCCCTGATCACTTCAGCCAGGTCTGAGCGGAAATAAGCCAACACCGCCGCGATGCTGCCCAGCTGAATCACCGCCGTGACCGCCACCCCCGGGTCACCCCAGCCGAGCAAGACCGGCACCACCTTGAGGTGGGCGGTGCTGCTGATCGGCAAAAACTCCGTCAGCCCCTGCAAAACCCCCAACACCAGGGATCGAAAGCAGGCTTCCCAGAAACCGATCACCGCAACGGGCAGGTTCGGCATGGCAGCGGACAACATCGTGGGCAAAACGAGCTGCAACGACCCTATGGCGCGGCTCCCCGCTTGAACCCTTAAGGTTGCGCATCTTTCTTCACAATTTTGGTGGTCGGGGCCCCTCCCAGCGCAATAGCCCCGGCAGGCCTTCCGGCCATCCCTTCGCTGCGTGCGTTGCTGCAGGCGTGCCGCAACCCTGGGCTGAGCCTGATCAGCGGGGTTTTGGTCACCCTGCCAGTTTTCCTTCAGGCCCCATGGGTGCGGCTTGCACCTTTTAGTGCGGCTCTGTTCACGGTGCCCCTCCTTGGCCTAGCGCTAGCCCTGAGTCAGCACCCCAATCCCCGAGTCAGTCGAGCCGGGGAATTGCTAGTTGGTTTCTGCGGCAGCTGGTTGGCAGGCAGCCTGTTTTGGGGGTGGTGCCGGCTCCATCCGGTGTGGCACCTGCCCATCGAGGCCTTTGCCCTGCCTCTAGCACTGACTGGACTGCAGAGCCGCTGGAAACTTGCCTGCGGTTTCTATTTAGGGTCCCTGCTTGGTACGGCAGCCACTGATGCAGCCATAGCCGGCACCTGGCTGATGCCCTCCTGGCCCCAGATCCTCAATGCGAGCAGCACCGAAGCACCCCTGCTCCTGCAAGCTGCAGCCCAGCAGGTGCTAGCACCCCAAAGCCTGGTGTTGGTTGTGCTGTGCGCTGCGGTGCTTGTTCAAGCCTGCCGCTGGCTCTGGGGTTTGGGCGAGGTGGGACGCGTAACAAGCGCAGCCTTGGCCACAACCCTGGCGGTAGATGCCCTTTTCCTGCTGGCCTCTCTTGGGGCACCGAGCCTGAGCGGCCTGATCTGAAGAACTGCAAATCCTGGAGGGTTACAGGTAAAAATTCCGGCATGGCTCTGTAACATTGGACTCCCGGTGACCGATGTCGCCTCCCTTCCCGTAGTTCAACGGAGTGTCGTGATGAAACGGCTGGTTGCCTGGCTGATTAGTGGGGTCGTGCTGGCCGGCCTCTTGATCACGTTGCTGATTCCACCGCCGGCTTACGCAGCCGATCGTCGCAACCAAGCCGACGACAAAATCGCCGAGCGAGCCGGCAAGGTGGACCTAAACAACTGTTCTGTGCGCCGCTTCCAGGATTACCCAGGCATGTATCCGACCCTGGCCGGCAAAATCGTCCTGGGAGGCCCCTACGCCAGCGTTGACGATGTGCTGAACATCGATCTGACCGATCGCCAAAAGGAACTGTTCAACAAGTACAAGGACAACTTCACCGTCACTGATGCAGTCATCGCCCTGAACGAAGGCGACGACCGCATCAACGATGGCCAGTACCGCTGAGGCTTAAAATTCGATTCTCTTGAAAGCCGTCGGGGCCTTCCGGCGGCTTTTTTAGTGCCGACCTTTGTCGGATGTCTTGAGCCGCCATGGCAGAGCAGTCCTGGGATGTGGTGGTAGTTGGCAGTGGAGCAGCCGGGCTCATGGCCTGCCTGGAGCTGCCCAGCCATCTGCACGTGCTGTTGCTAAGCAAGGACAGTGATCCCAGCAGCACGCCACGATCCGCCAGCCGCTGGGCCCAGGGAGGTATAGCCGCAGTAACAAGGCCCAACGACAGCTTCCAGAGCCACATCGACGACACCCTGGTGGCAGGGGCTGGACTGTGCGATCTGGCGGCCGTGGAGCGACTGGTGCATGACGCTCCAGCTTGCGTAGAGCGCCTGCTGGAGCTGGGCATGGCCTTCGACCGCGACGGCAAAAATCTGAGCACAACCCTGGAAGCCGCCCACAGCCACCGGAGGGTTCTGCATGCCCAGGACCGCACCGGCGGCGCCCTGGTGGAAGCCCTGGAACGGGAGGTTCTGCTTCGGCCCCGGCTAGTACAGCGCAAGGGCGTTGTGGCCTGGCAACTCTGGTTGGAGCAGGGCCGCTGTGTGGGCCTGGCGGTGCTCGAGGAGAACCGCCTCCACTGGCTTACCGCCCGGGCTGTGGTGCTGGCCACAGGTGGTGGAGGCCACCTTTTCGCCCACACCACCAACCCCAGCCTGGCGAGCGGCGACGGGGTAGTGATGGCCTGGCAAGCCGGCGCAAAACTGCGCGATCTGGAGTTTGTGCAGTTTCATCCCACCGCCCTCATGCTGCCGGGTGCACCCCACTTCCTGATATCGGAGGCGGTGCGCGGCGAAGGCGCACGCCTGGTGGAAGAGTCGGGAGCCAGCCCGGTGGCGCAGCTGCCGGGAGCAGATCTCGCCCCAAGGGATGCGGTGAGTCGCGCCCTGGCCAGAAGGATGCAGGCCCTAGACGTAGACCATCTGTGGCTGGATTTGCGGCCTGTGGGACTGCCGCGCCTGGAGCGCCAGTTCCCCACGATCTTGGGGCGTTGCCGTGAACTCGGGCTGGAACCCACCCGGGAGGCGATCCCGGTGGCCCCGGCCGCCCACTACTGGATGGGCGGCATTTGGACCGATCTACAAGCCGCCACCAGCGTGCCTGGCCTGTATGCCGTAGGCGAAGTGGCCTGCACGGGCGTGCACGGGGCCAACCGGCTAGCCAGCAACTCCCTGATGGAGTGCCTGGTGTTTGCCCGCCAGCTACGCACAATCGAGCTGGCGCCGGGCAGGCCAACCGCGGCCGCCCCAGAGGAGCCAATCACCACGACCCAGCTGCCCTTGCCCCCAAAAGAGCGCCTGGAGGCCCAGATCAGCGCCTTGCGGGATCTTTGCTGGCAGGTGGCGGGTGTGGAGCGCAATGGCTACTCCCTGGGGCCTGCCCTACAGCAACTGCGTGGCCAGCGCCGGCAGCTCGAAGCAAGCCAAGCCTGGCGGCAGCTACAAATCGTGGAGCCGGGCCAGAGCGTCCAATTCGAGCCGGCGGCGGTGCCCGCACTGCGGCGGCTGCAGGAACTGCAGCAACGGCTGGTGCTGACCGAGCTGCTAATCGAAGCTGCCCTGTTCCGCACCGAGAGCCGGGGCGGACACCACCGCACAGATTCGCCCCATGCCCAGCCTTTTTGGCAGCGCCACACCGATCAACAGCTGCACAGGCCCCCCAGCACCGCTGCTGTTCAGGGCACTGGGCCGGCGTAACCGGATAGCCGGGCGAGATCAGCTAGGGACTTAACCCCTGAATCGAGCTTGCCGTTGATCTCCCAGGTGGGGAAGCCCTCAATTTTCTTGGTGTCGCACAGTGACTTCTGGCTGTTTTGGCCATCGGCAGCGCACTCAACCAGGCCCAACTTGGCGCTGGCTTCCTTGCCGAACAGCTCCTTCTGCTCATGGCAATGGGGGCACCAGTAGGCCGTGTACATCACCGCGCCGGTGCGACTGAGATGCTCTGCCAGGGCAATCGCTTCTGGACTACTGATGGCCACAACTAGGGGGGGGACCCCAGCCCCCCGCACCGCTGCGGGGCGATCCACAGAAGCCGCCCAGCCCAGGCCCACCATGCCCACCAACAAGGCCACGATCACGGCCCTGAACACCAGCTGGCCGCGGTCTTCCCACTCCCCACCAACGAGGCTGATCACTAACAGACTCAGGCTGAGAGTCGCTGAGAGCACGCAGAAGAAACAGAAGGCCTGAATCTTGAGAACCATCACCCCCATCAACAACAGGCTGAAAACAGCCATGCCCGTGCTCAGCAGCAATAGGGCCCACCAACTGCGCTGGGCAAGGGCCGCTCTCGAGTCGCCGCGCAGCACCAGCGGCAGCACAGCAAGCAACAAAACCGCCCCGTAGGCAAGCCAGCCAAATAAAGACAGGGGCTGGCCAAAGATGCTGCCCCAGGCGCTGTTCAGCACCTTGTCGCAGCCCTCTGCTCCGCCAGGGCAACTCAGCGGACCCAGCAGACCCCAACGCTTCAGGGTGATGGCGCCGGTATCGATGGCGCCGATGGTGGCCAACACAGCCATTGCTACCCGCGCCCAGCGGCGGGCCGGATCACTACGGCGCCGGCTGGAGCTAAGGCGCTGGCTGAGGCGGGTTGAGGTCACGGGTCGTAGCCCAGGCAGGCCTGATTGTGGCAGGCGCAACCCAGGGTTTCAGGGTGCCGTCAGAGTGCAACGTAGGGTGAATCTCTGCCCTGGAAAAACTGTGACCCAGGAAACCCACGCTCCTGCAGCCAAGCCCACCGTGGCATTTGCCCACTTGGGCTGCGAAAAAAACCGCGTGGACACCGAGCACATGCTGGGTCTGCTAGCCGAGGCCGGCTACGGCGTCAGTGCCGATGAAAGCGACGCCACTTTGGTGGTTGTGAACACCTGCAGCTTCATCCAGGAAGCACGAGAGGAGTCGGTGCGCACCCTGGTGGAGCTAGCCGAACAGGGCAAGGAACTCATCATCGCGGGCTGCCTGGCCCAGCACTTCCAGGAGGAGCTGCTCGAAAGCCTCCCCGAAGCCAAGGCGATCGTGGGTACCGGCGACTACCAGCACATCGTCAGCGTGCTGGAGCGGGTGGAGGCTGGCGAGCGGGTCAATCAGGTGAGCGCCAACCCCACCTTCGTGGGCGACGAGCACCTGCCCCGCTACCGCACCACCAGCGAGGCCGTGGCTTACCTGAAGGTGGCCGAGGGCTGCGACTACCGCTGTGCTTTCTGCATCATTCCCCACCTGCGCGGCAATCAGCGCTCTCGCCCGATCGAGAGCATCGTGGCTGAAGCGAAGCAGCTAGCGACTCAGGGGGTGAAGGAGTTGGTGTTGATCAGCCAAATCACCACCAATTACGGCCTCGATCTAGCCGGCAAGCCCCAGCTGGCGGAGCTGCTGCGGGCCCTTGGGGAGGTGGAAATCCCCTGGATCCGCGTTCACTACGCCTACCCCACCGGACTCACCGAGGCAGTGCTTACGGCCTACCGCGAGGTGGCCAACGTGTTGCCCTATCTGGATCTGCCTTTGCAACACAGCCACCCCGAGGTGCTGCGGGCAATGAACCGCCCCTGGCAAGCGGATGTAACCGGCGGCGTGCTGCGGCGGATCCGCGAACAGCTGCCCGAGTCGGTGCTGCGCACCACCTTCATCGTGGGCTTTCCTGGCGAGACCGAAGAGCACTTCCAGCACCTGCTCGATTTCGTGACCGAGCAGCAGTTCGACCACGTGGGCGTGTTCACCTTTTCACCGGAGGAGGGCACCCCCGCCGCCGACCTGCCGGATCAAGTGCCAGCCGAGGTGGCAGCAGCGCGCAAGGATCGCCTGATGGCCCTACAGCAGCCGATCGCCGCCGCCCGCAACGCCGCTTGGGTAGGCAGGATCGTGGATGTGCTGATCGAGCAGGAGAACCCCAGCAGCGGTGAGATGCTCGGCCGCTGCACCCGCTTCGCCCCCGAGGTTGATGGCGAAGTGCGGGTGCATCCAGGCGAGGGCGGACTTTGCGCAGCACCAGGCACCATGGTGCCGGTGCGCATCACTGCTGCCGACACCTACGACCTCATCGGCGAGGTAGTAGGCGCCAAGGCGATGGTGGCGGAGGCCGTTGACGTCCGCCGCCTGGGCGCTTGAACTGGCGGGCGCATCAATGCACCACCTTTCTGGTTGCCTCAGGACTGAGCACAGCTGGATCCTTCGCAGGCCTCACGGCTAAGGGCTGGATCCTGATGGATGGCAGCGGCAATGCCCTAGTACTGGCCCTCCATTTCGCGGTGCTGGCCCTACCTGCCCTGGTGGTAAGTGGGCCAGCAGGGGTTGCAACCGACAAGCTGGGCTGCGAAGCCGTGCTGATCCGCTCCCAGTGGGGACTTTTCGCAGCAGGCATCCTGGGAGCCGTTGCCATACCCCTGAGCAATGGCGACCTGCAGGTTGTCCTGTTGCTACTGAGCACCCTGCTGGTAGGCATCGCCAGTTCCTACGAACTCACGGCCCGCAACAAATATTGCGCCCTACTGGTGGAGGATCACCAGCAACTGGCTCCGTACCTCACCAGCTTTTCGGTGGTTTTCAACGTGGGCAAGCTGGTGGGGCCTCCCATAGGGGGCTGGCTGCTGGCCTGGACCGGCGCGGGCACGGCCCTCGCGATCGATGCCGCCACTTACTTGATCCCCATCGCCTCAGTGCTGTGGCTGCTCCACCCCAATAGGGGACTGGAGCAGCGCAGCATGGCTGGCGCCAGCAGTGGGCTCAGAGCCGCCTGGCGCGGCAGTGGTCCAGTGCTGCGGCATGTGCTGATCTACACGGCACTGGCTTGTTTACTGGGCTTTTTCCACCCAGGCCTAGCCCCGTTGATGGCCCGGGATTTGCTGGGCCCCTCCCCCCAGGCCCTTGGCCTATTCACCAGTGTGTTGGCGGCAGGAAGCATCAGCGGCGGCCTGGTACTTCAGCGTCACAGTCGCTGGTTGAGCCAGCGGCCCGGCCTGCTGCTTGGAAGCTGCACCCTGATCACCGCAGCAGCCCAACTGGCCATGGCCGCTTTCAGCAGCCCAGAAACGCTGGGAATAGGTCTGGCGGCTACCTTCGCCCTCGGGGCTGGCACAGCCAGTCTGCTGGCAGGGGTCAATTTGATCAGCCAGGTGGGTTCGTCAATGGCCATCCGGGGGCGCATGGCCGGGTTGGGCCAGATTGCCTTCCTAGGTGGGGGCGGCCTCAGTGGTCTATTGGCAGCTGCCATGAGCCTGACGCTCGGGTTGCAGGGAACCTTTGCCGTGCTTGGGGCGGCTGGCTTCGTCTTGGGCCTACAGGAGCTGATCAGCCGCAGGGGCCTGAGACTCAAACTCAGATCAGTTTGATGCCGCGCAGCACGATCGATGCGGCAATGGCAACGGCAAGCCCACCACCAAACAAACCCAGGTAAATCGCAGCAGCCATGGCAGGCCATCATTGAAGGTGAGGCCATTACAGCAGAAAGCCCGCAGGCTTCAGCACTTCCGCAGACCTCCTAAGCTTTCATTCATTAACACCGCATAGCAGCGCAGAAAAAGCGCCCTGGTTTTCCCCGGTCATCAACCCAGCTCGGCTGTTTGCATGCGCACTCTCTTCGTTTACCCAGAGTTCCCGAAAACCTTCTGGAGCTACGAAAAAATCCTCGACTTGATTGATCGCAAGGTGCTTCTACCGCCCTTGGGATTGGTCACAGTTGCCGCCCTGCTGCCCCAGTCATGGGAAATGAAGCTGGTTGACCGCAACGTGCGCGAGGTCAGCGAAGCCGAGTGGGACTGGGCTGAGCTGGTGGTGATCTCCGGGATGATCGTCCAGAAGGCCGATATGGCCACTCAGATCGGCAAGGCCAAGCAGCGCGGTATCCCCGTCGCCGTGGGAGGTCCTTTTGCCAGTTCCACCCCAGACGCGCCCGAGCTCGACCTGGCGGATTACAAGATCCTCGACGAGGGTGAAATCACCCTGCCGATGTTCATCGAAGCCATTGAGCGGGGTGACAGCCATGGCCGGTTTAGCTCTGATGGCGTCAAGCCAGATGTAACCGGAACGCCGATTCCACGCTTTGACCTACTAGAGCTGGACGCCTACTCAGAGATGTCGGTGCAGTTCTCCCGAGGCTGCCCCTTCCAGTGCGAGTTCTGCGACATAATTGTGTTGTATGGGCGCAAACCTCGCACCAAGAACCCTGAGCAGCTAGTTGCCGAGCTGCAGTGCCTCTACGACTTGGGCTGGCGCCGCTCAGTGTTCCTGGTAGATGACAACTTCATCGGCAATAAGCGCAATGTCAAATTGCTGCTGCCGCTTTTGCGCCAATGGCAAATTGAGCACGGCTTCCCCTTCAGCTTCGCCACAGAAGCCTCAGTGGATCTGGCGGCGGACGATGACCTCATGCAAATGATGGTGGAATGCCGCTTTGAGAGCGTCTTCCTCGGCATCGAGACCCCCGACGAAGCAAGCCTGGAAACTGCCGGTAAATTACAAAATACCCGCAGCTCCCTAGTGGATTCTGTCGACAAAATCACCTCCTACGGATTGCGGGTGATGGCTGGTTTCATCATCGGATTCGATGGCGAGAAAGAGGGCGCGGGCGGCAGAATCGTCGAGTTTGTGACCCGCACTGGCATTCCCCACGCGATGATGGGCATGCTTCAGGCCCTTCCAAACACAGCTCTTTGGCATCGCCTCGAGAAAGAAGGTCGCTTGATCGAAGGCAAGGCAGCTGCGAAAGGGGTTAACCAAACCAACCTGCTTAATTTCGAGCCCACCCGGCCAATTCGCGACATCGCCAATGAGTATGTAGATGCTTTCGGCGCCCTTTATGAGCCGAACGCTTTCATCGATCGCGTTTATTCCTACTTCCTGAAACTGCCACCCCAACAATGGAAGAAGTTGGTTGTTCCTGGCAGCCGTCCGCCCAAGCCGACCAGCTGGGTTGACCTGCGCGCTTTAGGAATCGTTCTTTGGCGCCAAGGCCTTAAGCGCAACACCAGGGTGCGCTTCTGGAAAGCGCTTTATGGCATGTACCGCCACAACCCGAAGCGATTCATTGGCTTCATATCGATCCTGGCTCACAACGAACACTTCCTCGAATACCGCGCAATCGTGCGGCGCGAGATAGAAGAGCAGCTCGCCACCCTGCCACCCGATCCTCCAAAGGCCACAGCTGAACCGAGCCGCGAGCTACAGCCGGTTTGAAGGTGTTAGTTGAATCCAGTCAATTAACTTGGCTGGATTGATGCATCAATATTTATAGCCCTGATTTACCCAATATTTATTTATTCAATCTTGGATATATTCAATTCTTTGTTCAAGGCACGCTTGAGCTCTTTGAAGCTCCCTGCCTAGATAGAGGGCGTGGTCTAGGCAGGTGAGCGGGTGAGGGCCTGGACCTTCGGTCAGGTCAATACCCAGTTGCTTGGCACTGCAGCCCCGAAAAACTGCCAAGGGCGCACGAACGCCGCCGCCACGGCAGCTCAATACCTCTCCGGTATCGGGATCAGTGGCTAAGCCCCGCTCATCGATGCCATTGCCGTAGTGCTCAACCACCAGCTCCGCCGCCTCGAGATCGATGCGAATTAGGAAGTAGCCGGCTGGGTCTAAGGCGATGAACCGCTGGGAGAGCTGGTCATCGAGCTGTTGGCGGCTGGGAGGTACTTCAGGCATGCGGTGGATCGTAGGCAGCCGTAAAAGGCAGCTCCGCATTCATGGCCGCCATCAGCTCGGCCATCTCCTCATTAGCCCCAGGCAACCAGCGCTGCAGGATCGAAGCAAAACGTGGATCGCTCCAGCGATGCAGGCTGACGCGGGGCTGGGCCACGAAGCCACGCCGGCGCTTGTGGCTACCGCCTGCGCCGGGATCAAAGGCGCGGATGCCGCGCTCGATTGCCCAGGCAATCGGAGCGTAATAACAGACCTCAAAATGCAGGCAGTCAATCTGCTCATCACTTCCCCAGTAGCGCCCCCAGAGCTGGTCGCCGGCGTGGACGCACAGCGACATGGCCACCGGCTCGCCGGGATCGCCGCGATGGGCACTGAAGAGCACTATGTGGCGCCGCAGCTTCGGATCGGCAGCCAGGGCGGCAAAAAAGGATTCACTCAGATATTTGCTGCCCCAGGCCCCCCAACGACTGCAGTGCTGGGCATAAAAGTCATACATGCGCCCAACTAAAGCCGGCGGGATTGCCTCACCCAACAGGGGCGTAACCGTGAGGCCAGCGGCTGCCACCGCCTGCCGCTCCCGCTTGATGTTGCGGCGCTGGTTGGCATTGAAGCTGGCCAGGTAGGCATTGAAATCCCCATGGCCGGGGTTGATCCACTGGCTCTGCTGATTAACCCAGGCAGCACAGCCAGCCGCCTCAGCCAGCGGCTGCCAACCTGGATCCACATAAAGAAAATTGCAGCTGAGGATGGCGTGCTGGCGGCAGAACGCATCGATCAGCTCAAGCATCAAAGCGGTTAACTCCGCCTCGTCCTCAGCGGGGTCGATCAGGAAGCGGTAGCCCTGAACCGGGCTCACCGGGCTCATGCCCACCAGCTTTGGGTAGTAGCGCAGGCCCAACTGGCCAGCGAGCTGGGCAAAACTCTGGTCGAAAACAAATTCGCCGTAGCTGTGACCCTTCAAATAGAGGGGAGCCACCGCCAGCAACACCTCGCCGCGCCACAGGCCCAGATGACAGCCCTGCCAGCCCTCCCGCGGCGCAATGCTGCCGCTGGCCTCAAGCTGCTGCAGCCAGCGCCAACGATAAAAAGGCAACTCCTGGGGGTGCGCCGCGGCCAGCAGGGCATCCCAATGGGCTTCGGGAATCTCGGCCAGACTTTGGTGCCAGCGGGCCTGCAACTCAGCCATGGCTGCAATAGGGGCTCGCAAGGGGCAAAACTAACTACAGCTGCGCCGCCTTGGTGCCTCAATCGTTCCGTTCCCTGGCAACTCCGGTGCAACTGTTCGCCCCTGTACTGGTCGCCCCGGTGTTGCTGACGAGCCTGCTGCTGCCGGTGTTGCAGCTGGTACGCCCCCAACTGGAGCAACGGCTGAAAACCGTTTGCGTGGAAACCGCAGCCGCCGACAATGCCAGCCTGGCTGCCAAATTAGAAGCTCCCTGCGCCCAGCTGGCCCGCCCCACCAGCCAGTGCCTGGTGGAGGAAACCGCCTCGAGTGGACGGGGCTTGGCGGTGCTGGGCGATCTGATCCGCGGCGACTTCGGCGCCGACAGCGAAGTAGTGCTGAAACGCTGCCTGGCCCGCATGTTGGGCCTGCCCGCCGACACCCTCCAGCAGATTCCCCTGCGGGAGCTGGCTCAGGGCTTCGCCAAGACGCGGCGGTAGCGCAGCAGCAACTCCTCACCCTCCAGGCGCCGGTGCTCCTGCAGGCACCACTCCCCAGCCTGAACTGCGGCCTCCAGGGGCAACCAGGCATGGGGTCCCCCCAGCAGCCGAGGGCAAAGCGTCAGCTGCAGCTCGTCGATCCAGCCTTCGGCCAGCAGGCTGGCGGCAAGGGCCGCACCGCCCAGCACCACCAGCCGGTCCAGCCCCTGATCCGCCAGGGCAGCCAGGGCCACACCCCAGCTCTCTAGATCCAGGCGACGATCAAAAGCCGGGGCTAGCGGCGATCGCGTGGGTGTAAGCAGCCAGCGCTGCAGCGGCTGCTGCCAGAAATGCAGATCCGGGGAAAAATCGTTGCTACGACTCACTACTACGGCCACCGGCTGCTCAGCGCGGTCGCTGGCTGCTCGCTCGGCCAGCAGGTGAGGCGCACGAATTAGGCAGGTACTGCCATGGCACCGAAGGGTTTCGGCACCGATCAGGCAGCCATCAGCCCAGGAGAGGGCCTCCTCCAACACCTGACGATCCCCAACTCCACCCAAATGGGCAGCGCCACCTTGCGGGGGCGCCAAGCGGCCATCCAGGCTGACGGCCAGCACCAGCCGCAGCACGGGTCTCAGCCAGCCACCAGGGCTTCGAGCGCCGCGGGCACCATTTCCAGCTGGGGAGTTTCAGCAAACACCTCGGCGGCGTTATTGGGGCTTTCCTGCAGGCGCACCTTGTGCAGGCGAGCGCCGGTGGCTGCAATTGGGGCGCTGAGCAGGTCGGCGATGTGAAGGGCGATGTTCTCAGCTGTAGGCACCGTGCTGGCGAAGTGCTCCACGTCCTTGTTTAGGAAGGTGTGGTCGAAGGGCTCCACCACCAGGTCGTCGACGAGCTGCTGCAGAGCCGCCAGATCACAGACCATGCCGGTGCGGGCATCGATCGGGCCTCGGACGGTTACATCGAGCAGGTAGTTGTGGCCGTGGCCATGGGGCCGGGCGCACTTGCCGTAGATGGTTTCGTTTTCGCCTTGGGAGAGCTCGGGCCGGGCCAGGCGGTGGGCGGCGGCGAAGTGGGTGCGGATCGAGAGAAAGGCTTCCATGGGGATTGGGGCAGAGCCTGGGGCGAGCAGGTCGACCCAGAGCGTGTCGGT
The DNA here is from genome assembly GCF_024346235.1 of Cyanobium sp. BA5m-21. Lineage (NCBI taxonomy): Bacteria > Bacillati > Cyanobacteriota > Cyanophyceae > Synechococcales > Prochlorococcaceae > Cyanobium > Cyanobium sp. BA5m-21. The sequence continues at coordinate 15,587 of NZ_JAGQCO010000027.1, read as the reverse complement.
TTCGTGCAGACGCAGCCCCACCAGGGGCAGCTGGGGGGCCAGGCGGGTCCAGATGGCCTGGCAAAGGGCTTCGGTAGTGGGCAGCTTGCCCTCAGGACGATCCAGATCGAACTCAGGCCAAGCCTCGTTGAGGTAGCGAAAATCAAGCTGGGCCGTCACCTCAGCCCGAATGGCGTGCTTCACCTCAGAGAGATTGAGCACCATGCCGTCCGCATCGAGCGGACCAGCCATCGCCACCACCAAGGTGTAGTTGTGGCCGTGGCCTGGGGCCAGGCTGCAGGGGCCGAAGCGGGCCTGATTCTCTTCAGCGCTGAGCTCCGGCAACCAGTAGCGATGACTGGCACTAAAGGTGGCCCGCCTGGTAATTACGCAGGGGCGGCCCCGCCCGTGGCTGGAGCTGGTCGGGTTTGGCGAGAAGCCTGACGCTGTTGCAGTAGCCGTCATCGCCCGGGTCGGTGGCTCACCATCCTAGAAACGGGCAAGGGCCAAGGCGTCGAACCAGGAAAACCCCGCCATGAATAAACCCCCATCGCCATGCTTGGCCCAGCGCTTGCAAGGGCTAAACGTTTATTTGATCGGCATGATGGGCGCCGGTAAAAGCGCCGTCGGCCGCCCCTTGGCCGAAGCGCTGGGCTACCGCTTCCTTGATGCAGACGATGCCCTGGAGCAGGTTGCTGGCCGCACCATCCCCGAAATCTTCGCCACTGACGGCGAAGCCGGCTTCCGAGAACTGGAAACGGCGGTGCTTGGCCAGATCGCCGGCTGGCATTCCTTGGTGGTGGCCACCGGAGGTGGAGTGGTGACCAAGCCCGAGAACTGGGGCCATATGCGCCAGGGGGTGGTGGTGTGGCTAGATGCGCCAGCGCCCTTGCTGCTGCAACGCCTGCGCGCCGATTCCACCCCCCGGCCCCTGCTGCAGGCCGGTGATCCCGGCGCCCGCCTAGGCGAGCTGCTGGCCCAACGGCAACCGCTCTACGCCCAGGCCGACCTGCGGGTGCAGCAAGCTGGAGCTAGCCCCGCCCAAGTGGCCCAGCAGGTGCTGGCCGATCTGCCAGCCATTCTCAAAGACCCAGCTGCTGCGCCTGAGGCCCCGGTGGAGCTGCGCCAGGCCGATGGCCAGATCACGCCATCCCTCAACTGAGTTACGCCACTTAGCCGGGCGGTTCGATCCGCACCGCAAACCACTGAATCGTCAGGCCAGGTGCCAACTCCAGTTCGCAGGCGGTTTCCAGCAGTCGCTGGGCCTGCAGGCCCGGGCTAGAGAGACCGACCAGATCTGCCGGCACCGGCTCCAGCTTGGCAAGCCGGGCCTCAAGCCAGGCCAGGGTTTCGGCCGCCGTGAGAATCCGCTCGCCGCCACCTGGCTCCAGCACCACGTAATGATCTAGCTCCCGCAACAGGGGATTGGACATGACTGGAGCCTTACTGGCACCCATCCTGGCGCTGCTGCTGGCGATGGGGCCGGGCGTGCTGGCAGAACGGGCCGCCCACTGGCCCGAGTGGCGCCTACCCGCTCCCTTAGATCGACCCTCGGCTCGAGCCGGTCACCAGGATCTGAGCTACCCCGACTGGATGGCCGGGCGCTGGCAGGTGCGCAGCGATGACCTGGACTACGAGGTGCGCTTCAGCCCCGACCCAGGCGGAGCGGTGGTGGGCGATCGGGCCTTCAATGCCAACGCTATCGGCCGGGCCCTGCTGGGCGTTGCCCTGCTGCAAGTGCGCAATGATCCGGCCAACCCAAACCGCCAGATCGCCTTGCTGGCGGGTGATCAGCAACTGGAATCGACGGTGGTAGGACGCCGCAGTGAGCCGCCCAATCCGACCGACTTCTGGGCTGACGAACTGGCCCTGCAGGTACTGCACGGCCCCGGCGACCCCCGGGTGAGCCGGGTGGAAACCCTGAGCCACTACAGCCAAAACCCCGACGGCACGGTGACAACCGAGCAGTGGCAGGCCAGCTATCCCTCCCCTGCCCTAGGCCTGGCCGCCGCGGCCAGCAGCAGCGGCCATTTCCAACTAACCCTGACGCCGCTCAGCCCCGACCCGCTTCCAGCACAATCCGATCCCGCCAATTGAACAGAGGCTCAAGCAGCGGGTGGTCGGCGATGCCGCTAACGCCCTGGCCCGCTAAGGGGGCACCACTGCTGGCCGGGAATTTGAGCAGGCCCAACTGGGCGGCAACAGCCAGATCGGCAAGGGTGAGGCGATCGCCCACCAAATAGGGCTGATCGGCAACCAGCACGGCCAACTGCTCGAGGTTGGTCTGGAGCTGCTGGCGCTCAGCGCTGCCCACCACCGTTGCCACCGCCTCGCCGACGCCAGCCATCACGGCGACGGGCAAGTTGCTGACCAGCTGACGCAGGGGGCCGGGGGTGGAGTCGGGCAGCAGGGCGGAGCGCAACAGCGGATCAACAGCCGCCGCTTGCACTAGGGCAAGCCTGCAGCCGGCAGCAAGAGCCGTATCGGCCCAGTCTTCGATCAGCAGCACCCGGGCTCGCTCGGCCGGGGCCTCGGGCAGCAGCAGCGGCTCGGGGTGATGCCGCTCCAGATAAAGGGCAATGGCCGTGGAATCGGCAATAACTTCACTGCCATCCAGCAGCACTGGCACCTGGCGCTGGCCCGACAGGCGGAAGAGTTCCAACTGGCCCAAGCCTGGCGTGACCTCGACCACCGTGTAGTCGAGCCGTTTGGCGGCCAACACCAGCCGCACCTTCTCGCAAAAGGCCGAATGCCTGAACTGGTGCAGTTCCATGCTTCAAACCTGACCTCTGGGCGGCAGAGTAGCCAGCAAGCAGCAAGGACCGACCACCCCGGGCGATGAAGGACTTCTTCCTGAATGTGACGCGCTACCCGCGCTACCTGGTGGCCTTTGGCCTGGGTGTGGCCAATTCGGTATTCGAACCGCTGGCGGCTCGGGGCCGCAATCCGGTTACGGCGGTTGCCCTGATTGGCGCCGGCGTCAGCGGCCTGCTGAGCCTGGGGCTGATCCTGCATGCGATGGTGAACCCAGCACCGCTGGCATAGCCATGGCACAGAGCCGACGGGTGGAGCGGGTGGCCTCCCTGATCCGCCGCGAAATTAGTGAGCTGCTGATTGGCGGCATCAAGGACGAGCGGGTCAACCAGGGGATGGTGAGTGTCACCACAGTTGAAGTGGCGGGCGATCTGCAGCACTGCAAGATTTTTGTGAGCGTCTTCGGCAGCGACGCCGACAAGGAGCAAGCCATGGCAGGCCTGCATTCGGCTAGCGCCTTCGTGAAGGGTGAGCTGAGCCGGCGGCTGAAGATGCGGCGCACCCCTGAGGTGGTGTTTGTGCTCGATCGAGGTATCGAAAAGGGCACCACAGTGCTGGGACTGCTCAATCGCCTAGAGGACGAGCGGCAGGAGAAGGGCGAACCCGCCGAAGCCAGTGATCTCTGAACCAAGCTCGACCCAAACCACGGCTCCAGCCCTGCTGCGCCTGATCCACCAGCTGATCGTGGTGCGCGGCAGCGGCAAACTCGCCGACCACCAACGCGGCTACCCCCGCTGGGAGCTGCCTAACAACAAGCTCCGCAGCCTGCTGGAGGCTGGCGTGGGCGGCGTGATCCTGCTTGGCGGCAGCGCCGCCGAGGTGGCCCTGCGCTGCACCCAGCTGCGCCGCTGGGCCGGTCAGCCGCTGCTGCTCTGCGCCGATGTGGAGGAGGGAGTGGGCCAGCGTTTCGACGGAGCCACTTGGCTGGTGCCACCCCTAGCCCTGGGGCGCCTCTACGGACGCGAGCCTCAACAGGCGCTTGAGCTAGCCGAACGCTACGGGCAGTGCACGGGCCGAGATGCCCGGGGCCTGGGGCTCAACTGGGTGCTGGGGCCGGTGTGCGATGTCAACAACAACCCGGCCAACCCGGTAATCAATGTGCGGGCCTGGGGGGAAGATCCAGCCACAGCCGGGGCGCTGGCTGCGGCCTTTGTGCGGGGCGTGCAGGCAGCTGGGGTGCTCGGCTGCGCCAAACACTTCCCCGGCCACGGCGACACCAGGAGCGATTCCCATATCACCTTGCCCCTGCTGCCCCACAGCCGCGAGCGGCTGGCGGCGATCGAGCTACCGCCGTTTCAACAGGCGATCGCTGCTGGAGTGGCCTCGGTGATGACCGCCCACCTGATGCTGCCGGAGCTTGATCAAGAGCGGCCAGCCACCCTGTCCAAGCCGGTGCTTACCGGGCTGCTGCGCCAGCAGCTGGGCTTCGCTGGCTTGATCGTGACCGATGCCCTGGTGATGGACGCGATCACCGGGCGCTACGGCGCCGGGGAGGCGGCCGTGCTGGCCCTGGAAGCCGGGGCCGATCTGGTCTTGATGCCCGCCGATGCGGATGCGGCCATCGCCGCCATCGCTGAAGCGGTGGCCAGCGGCCGGCTCAGGGTTGAGCAGCTGGAAGCCAGTGCCGAGCGCCGCATTAGGGCCCTGGAGCGCTGCGCTGGATCTGGATCTGGCGCGGCCTTGGCCGTTGCCGATCCAGAGGCGGCCGCCCAGCCCAACCAGGCCCTAGCCCTGGAGCTGGTGCGGGCCACCATGGAGACAGCCGGCAGCACCGGCGCCGCCACCCCCCAGGCCGGCATCAACCTGATCAGGCTCGACTCGGCCCTAGCCGCAGCAACCGCAGTGCTGAGCGCCACCGCTCCAGCCCTGGCGCGGCCCGAATCCCGCGGCTGGCGCACCGTGCTGCTGGAGGCCCGCAGCCCCAGCCCTTGGACCACAGACGCCGACGCCCCCCTCGCCCTGGAGCGGCTCGGCTCAGGACAGGTGCTGCTGCAGTTGTTTGTGCGGGGCAATCCCTTTCGCGGCAGCGCCGGCAGCGCCGAACCTTGGCCCGCAGCCCTGCGCCAGCTAGCAAGAGCCGGAAGGCTGGCGGGGCTGGTGGTGTATGGCAGCCCCTACCTCTGGGAGGAGCTGCGCCCCCTCCTGCCGCCGGGCGTCCCTGGCGTCTACAGCCCTGGCCAGATGCCCCTGGCTCAGGCCGAAGCTCTGCAAAGACTGGGCAGTGGACTGGGCCTGGGAGACACTGAAGCAAGCGCTGGCTTCACCGACTGAACTGGAGCCGAGCTGTCCGTTTCTCGCCCCGTCCCCATCCGGCCCATGCTCAGTCTCTCGATGATCGTGCGCAACGAAGCCGAGCGGCTGGAGCGCTGCCTGGCCTCGGTGGCGGGCTTCGTCGATGAGATGGTGCTGCTGGACACCGGTTCCAGCGATGCCACCATCGCCATCGCCGAGAGCTGCGGTGCGGTGGTGCACCAGCTGCCCTGGCCAGGGGATTTCGCGCCGGCCCGCAATGAGGCCCTAAGGCACGTGAACGGCGACTGGGTGCTGGTGCTCGATGCCGACGAGTGGCTGCTGCCCGAGGCCCGCCAGCCGCTCCAAGCCCTGATGGCCGAGCCGGATCTGCTGCTGATCAACCTGCTGCGGCAGGAGCTGGGGGCGGCCCAGTCGCCTTACTCAAATGTGAGCCGCCTATTTCGCCGCCATCTAGCCATCCACTGGAGCCGGCCCTACCACTCGATGGTGGATGACAGCGTGCTGGCCCTGCTGGGAAAGGAGCCCCACTGGCATCTGGCGGATTGCGATGTGCCTGCGCTAGCCCACGATGGCTACCGCAGTGATCTGCTGGCCAGCGGCGCCAAGGCGAAACGGCTGCGCCAGGCCATGGAGGCCGACCTTGCCGCCAATCCTGGGGATCCCTACGCCTGCGCCAAGCTCGGCAGCCTGGAGGTGAGCGAGGGCAACCGCGAACGCGGCATCGCCTTGCTGCAGCAGGGATTGGCCCGGTGCCCAGCCAGCCGCCACCCCGAGCGCTACGAGCTGCTGCTGCACCTGGCGATCGCCCTGGGCAGCAGCGACCCAAAGCACGCCTGCCAGCTATACCGCCAGGCCCTGGAGCTACCCCTGCCGCCGCGGCTCACCCTGGCGGCCCGGCTGAATCTGGCCGCCCTGCTGCAAGAGCCCGGCACCACGAGCCAGGGCGCCCTGGAAGAGGCCTGCGAATTGTGCCGCCAGGCCTGCGCAGCAGCGCCCGAACTGGCACTCGGCTGGCTGCACCTGGGGATTAGCGAGCGGCGACGCGGCCAGCTGCCGGCGGCAATCGCGGCCTACCGCTCAGCCCTGGAGCGCGATCCAAGCCTGGCCGCCGCCCAGCAAAACTTGGCCGTTGCCCTGCTGCTCAGCGGTGATGTGCCAGGGGCCCGCAGCGGCTTCCGCCAGGCGATTTCCCTACTGGAGCAGCAAAACCGGCAAAGCGAAGCGGAAGCACTGCGGCAACAGGCGGGCAGCATGGTCAAGCTGGATGACCAGTGATCCCCCTGGCCATGGCTTCTGACTCCTATCTGAGCGGCCGCAGCATCGCCGTGACCAGGGCCGAAACCCAGCTAGGTGAAGCCCGTCGCCTGTTTGAAGCCGCTGGCGCCACGGTGGTAGACCTACCTGCCTTGGTGGTGACCCCACCAGATGAATGGGGCCCCCTCGACGATGCCCTAGCCGAGCTAGATGATTTCCACTGGCTGGTTTTTTCCAGTGGCAACGGCGTTGAGGCCGTGGAGCAGCGGCTGCGCCGCATCGGCCGCTCCCTGGCACGGCGGCCCAGCCACCTGAAGATCGCTGCGGTAGGCCGCAAAACCGCGGCGCAGCTCGAATCGTTGGGATCGCCCGCCGACTTCATCCCGCCCAGCTTTGTGGCCGACAGCCTGCTGGAGCACTTTCCCGTCTCAGGTTGGGGGCTGCGCCTTTTGCTGCCCCGGGTGCAGAGCGGCGGCCGCACCCTGCTAGCGGATGCCTTCGCCGCTGCTGGTGTCCGGGTGGTTGAAGTTGCCGCCTACGAAACCGGCTGTCCAGAGGGTTTACCCAGCGCTGCGGTGGCCGCCCTAGAGCAACGGCGCCTCGACGCAATCACCTTCAGCAGCGGCAAAACCGTGAGCCACACCTGCCAGCTGCTGAAAGGGGCTTTCGGGCCCACCTGGAGCAGCCAGCTGGAGGGGGTGGCCGTGGTTTCAATCGGACCCCAAACCAGCGAGCGCTGCCGGCAGCTACTCGGCCGCGTCGACGCTGAAGCCGATCCCCATGACCTGACTGGACTGGTGGAGGCCTGCGGCCGCAGCCTCAGAGCTCGGCCGTCACCGCCTGCTTGCCCTGACGCAGGGTGAGGCGACCATTTTGAACATCAATGCTGGCCACGCTCCAACCCGCCGGCAGTAGGGGCGTGGTTCTGTAGTCCGTGGTTCTGTAGTCCGTGGTTCTGTAGTCCGTGGTGCTGCCGCCTCTCTGACCGACCCGCAAGGTGCCGCTCTCCGCACCGAACTGCACAAGAGCCTCCGGGGTGCCGCCGGAGCGAATCACGCCGTTGAAGATCAAGCCAGGGGGGAGGCTGAGAAGTATCGGCCGGGCAGAGGAAGCTGTTGCGGGAGTCGCCAGGGGCGCAAATGGATCAACACGCCCTGACGAAACGGAAGCCACCACCTGGTTGGAGCTGGGCAGAGGTGTCAGTCCCGCCAAGGGAGCTGGTGCCCCAACAGGGGCTGGTGCTGGGGGTGCCGGCTGCGACTTGGGCGGCGGGGTTGCCTGGCTGGAGGCCTGCGGGGGCTTCTCCCCAGAGCACGAGACCAGCAGCAGGGCTGCAGCGATGGTAGAGCCGAGGGACTTAGGGGTTGCGGGTTTCAACGAGATCACGGAATCGGTCAAGGTTGGCCTGAAGCTCCTTGGTCACAATTCCACCCAGGATGCTTGGTTCCATCAATGGTGCCAAGACCCCGGGCAGTTCATAGCTGACGCTCAGCTTGACCGCCGTGAGCTCGGGCGTCTGGGAATAGAAGCGCACCGCACCCCTAGTGGGCAGGCCTCCCACCGACTCCCAATGCAGTTGCTGGGCCTCAACCCGCTGGCTGATACGGGCTTTCCAATGGAAGCGGAAGCCCTGCGCCGCCAGAGTCCAATCGGTGAGATCGGGGTCGCCCGGCTCAGTTACAACCGACTCGATCCAGCGCATCCACTGGGGCATTGCCTCCAAGTCACTCCATACCTCCCACACCTGATCCACCGAGGCCCGGATCTCTGTGGTGACGCTGTGCTCAAGCCAACGGCCCATGGAATCTCCTACGAAACAGAGGTGTTGGTGGCCAGCGCAGCCTGGCTTCCCAGGATCGCAGCTGCGGCTAAGCGCCCACTCATGGTGGCGCCTTCCATGGAATCGATGTAGTCCTGCTTGGTGTAACTACCGGCCAGATAAAAATTGGCTACTGGCGTGGCTTGCTCTGGCCGGTAAGGCTCCATGCCGGGAGCCTCGCGGTAAAGGGACTGGGCCAGCTTCACCACGTTGCTCCACACCAGCTTCAGGCCCGCGGCCGAAGGGAACAGGCTTCGCACCTGGGCGTCGGTGTGGGCCACGATCTCTTCGGTTTTCTTGGGAATCCAGGGATCACCTGGGGTGAGCACGCACTGGAGCAAGGAGCCCTGCCCCTGCTTGCGGTAATCCTCGGGACTGGCCAGGGCCAGATCGGCAAAGCAGCTGAAGTCAGCGTCGGCGGTGTACAGCAAGTTATCGAGGCCAGCGGGGCTGCTGAGATCGGCTCGGGCGGCGGTGGCGGCGGCGCCATCACCGAGCTCGGTTACCCAGCCGTCATAACGGAGCTGCACGGTGGCCACCGGCACCGCATCGAGCTTGTAAATGTTGTCGAATAGGGGCCAGCGGCGCCAGGCTTGGGGCAGCATTCGCTGAATACCAGGCACATCGCAGGCGGCCAGATAGGTGTCTGCAACTACAGAGACATCGCCCTCAGGTGTGCCGAGAGTGAGGCTGCTCACCCGGGTAGCGGGCTGGCCATCGACGCCAGCTGCCCCCTCCTCGAAATTCACCTCCGTGACCCGGTGGCGCAGATGCAGCCGGCCGCCGCGCTGCTGGATGTAGTCGAGGATCGGGCCCGTGAGCCAGCGGTGGGGCGACCCTTTGAGCAGGTTGAGCTTGGAGGCCTCGGTTTTGGAAGCAAACATCATGAAGATCGTGAGCATGCAGCGGGCCGAGATCGCCTCGCAATCAATGAAGCCCAGGGCATAGGCGATCGGATTCCACATCCGCTTAATGCTCTGCTCACTGCCGCCATGGCCCACAAACCACTCCTGGAAGCTGATCCGATCCAGGGCTCGGATCGTCTTCATGGCTCCCTCGTAGTCCACCAAGCCGCGCACGATCGGGCTGGTGCCCAGGGCTAGGGCATTGCGCAGCTTGTCGATCCAGTCGAGCTGGGGAGTGGTGAAGAAGGCCTTCAAGCCGTTGAAGGGCGCGCCAAGGGCGAAGCGAAAGTCGAGCTCCCGCAGATCACCGCCCGTGTTCACAAACAGGTGGGTGTGGTCCTTGGGCAGCAGGTTGTCGATCGCCCCCACCTTGCGCATCAGAGCGAAGAGGTTGGCGTAGTTGAAAAAGAACACATGCAGCCCCATCTCAATGTGGTTGCCGCCCTCATCCACCCAGCTGCCCACCTTGCCGCCCAGAAACGGCCGGGCCTCGTAGAGATCCACCTGGTGGCCGGCATCCACCAGATCCACTGCCGCAGATAAACCGGCCAGTCCCGCTCCCACGATGGCGACCTGCACCCTTTCAACCCTCAGTAGTGTGCTGACTCTATGGAGACACTCCGCCAGGCAGCGAACGGGGAGCCTCCATACAGTGGTTGCAACTGGCGTAGATCTTGATGAGTACCGAAACTGTCACTGCTGTTGCAGCCCAGGCCCAACCCACCTTCACCGCCAAAGACGGGAAGGGGATCCTGATCACCGAACCGGCCATGAAGCAGCTGGGGGCTCTGATGAACCAGCAGGGCGAGGCCAAGGTGTTGAGGGTGGGCGTGCGCTCCGGGGGCTGCAGCGGCATGAGCTACACGATGGACTTCGTCGATGCCAGAGCGATCCAGGGCGATGACGAGCACTACACCTACGAACCCGCCGATGCTCCTAGTTTCGCGGTGGTGTGCGATCCCAAGAGCCTGCTCTACATCTACGGAATGCAGCTGGATTTTTCCAGTGCCCTGATCGGCGGCGGCTTCAACTTCACCAACCCCAATGCCAGCCAGACCTGCGGCTGCGGCAGCTCGTTTGCGGTGTAATGCCCGTCGGGTGGCAATCTGAGCAGATGACCAGGCAAGCCGCCTCCCTATGACCTCAGCAGACGTACCGTCCCTGTTCGAGCAGGCCATGCAGCGCTACCAGGAGGGAGTGGCACCGGCTGAATTGATCGATAGCTTCATCGCTATCACCGAGCAGTCCCCCAACCAGTCGGCGGGATGGACCTGCCTGGCTTGGCTGCAGCTGCTTGATGAGCAGCCCCAAGCCGCCCTGCGCTCCGCCAAAACCGCCGTGCGCCTTAACCCCCAGGACCCCCAGGCCCGCATCAACCTGAGCCTGGCCATGCTGGAAACGGGCGCCAAAGGGGTGCGCGAACACATCGAAATTGTGCAGCGGGTAATGGCAATGGCGCCGGAGATGACTGGCGACCTGCAGAAGTCGATCGCCGATGGCCTAGTGCGCAAACCAGGCTGGAAGGCCATGGAGAAGCTGAAGGCCTGGCTGGCGGGTTGAAACCGGTTCTGCTACTCAGCAACGGTCACGGGGAAGACCTCAGTGGTGCCCTCGTAGCTGCCGAGCTGATGCAGCGGGGCATTCCGGTTGAGGCTCTGCCCTTGGTGGGTCACGGAAGCCCCTATCGCCAGCGGGGCGTGCCGGTGCTGGGCCGCACCCGCAGCTGCAGCACGGGCGGCCTCGGCTACACCAGCCTGCGCGGACGGCTCAGCGAGCTGCTGGAAGGCCAGATGGGCCATGTGCTCGGCCGGCTATTGCTCCTGCGCCGCCGCCGCCGCCACTACGGCCTGGTGGTGGCCGTGGGCGATGTGCTCGCGGTACTGGGAAGCTGGCTCTCGGGCCTGCCCAGCGCCGTTTATCTAGTTGCTTACTCCAGCCACTACGAAGGCCGCCTGCGCCTGCCTTGGCCCTGCGGCTGGCTGCTGAACCAAGCAAGCATCAAAGCCATCTGGAGCCGCGATTCCCTCACCGCCAACGACCTCAGCCAGCAACTGAACCGTGCCGTGGTATTCCTCGGCAATCCCTTCCTCGACGTGGTGAGCGCCGCCACAAGCGAATCACTCCAGCCTCTAACAGCGTTGCAGCCTCTGGCGCTGGTGCCAGGCAGCCGCCTGCCGGAAGCGGCGCGCAATTTCGCTCTGATGCTGCGGGTCCTGGCCCTGCTGCCCGAGGAATGGGCGCGCAGCCAGCCCCTGCGGCTACGCGCCGCCCTGGTGTCCGAGCTCGACGGCAGTCGCGTTGCCAAGCTGGCCGGCCCCCTGGGCTGGCGGCTCGAGGCAAGCGACCGGCTGGTTCGCGGCCCCCTGGCAGTTGAACTTGGCTGGGGCCAGTTTGGGGAGATCTTGGCCTCCTCCCAGCTGGTGCTGTGCATGGCTGGCACCGCCGCCGAACAGGCCGTGGGGCTAGGCAAACCAGTGCTGCAGCTGGTGGGACAGGGCCCCCAATTCACAGCGGGCTTTGCTGAAGCCCAGCGCCGCTTGCTTGGCCCAGGGGTGCGCTGCGCCCCCGGCAGCAGCGGCAGTGATGCATCCCTGAGGGCCAGTGCCCTGCTAGCCCAAGGCCTGCTGGAGCAGCAAAGCGATCACAAGCAAGGACCAGCCCTACGTCAATCCCTGGCCGCCATTGGCCTGGAGCGAATTGGCGCGCCCGGCGGCAGCCAGGCGATGGCAGCGGCGATCATGGCAATGCTGTGCCCTAATCAGGCCTCTGAGCTGCCATGACCACACCTACCCCCCCCAGCTTGCTGCAGCAACTCAAGGGATCGATGGACACCCTGCTGGTGGTGGATGTGTTTGTGGTGATTGCCGGGGCAATTTGGTTTGCGGTGGCCGTAACCCTGCACAGCCAACACATCGAAGCCCCCCTGGAGTTGTTTCAGCGGCTGTGGGAACCGCTTTTTACCCCGGCAATTGGCTTGTTGATGGGAGCGGCGCTGCTCAGCGGGGTGCTGGGTTGGTGGCAGCGGCGAGGGCAGCGCTGAGCTGGGGATACTGAAAGGTGAATCCCTGGGCCAGCAAGCGCTCGGGCAGCACCTGCTGGCCCTCCAGCACCACCTGGGCCCCGTCGCCAAGCAGCAGCTGCAGGATCGGCCCCGGCACGGGCAGCAGGCTGGGACGGCCTAGGGCCTTGCCTAAGGCACTGGCGAACAGGCCCATGGTGGTGGCTTCCGGGCTAACGGCGTTGTAGACGCCGCTGTAGGCGCCATCCTCAAGGGCCGTGGCGATCAGGCGGCAGAGGTCGTGGCGATAAATCCAGCTCATCCACTGGCGTCCGGAACCGACCGGCCCACCGAAACCCAAACGGAAGATGGGCAACATCTTGCCGAGGGCACCACCATCGGGGCCCAGCACGATGCCGATGCGCAGCTTCACCAGCCGGCAAGCAGCTGGAACCTGATCAGCGGCCGCTTCCCAGCGCTGGCAGATCTCGGCCAGAAAATCGCTCCCGGCGGGGCTGGTCTCGCTGAAGCGCGTCTGCGTACTGGAGCCGTAGAAGCCCACGGCTGAACCATTAACCAGCACGGCGGGGGGCTGCTCCAGCCGCGCCAAGGCAGCCACCAGCAGCTCAGTGGTGCGAACGCGGCTTTGCAGCAACAGCTGACAGTGAGCCTCTGTCCAACGACGTTCAGCGATCGGCTCACCGGCGAGGTTCACGACACCCTCCGCCTCAGAGAGGGCCCTATCGAGGCCGTTATCAGCCCAACTGGCCGCATCGGCCGGATCTAGGCGTATGCAGGCCAGTCTCTTACCAACCAGAGCCGGAAAGGGCTGGGACTGACGGCTCACGAGGGTCAGCTCATGGCCTAGCTCGAGCAGAAAAGGCACCAGCTCGCGACCTACAAACCCCGAACAACCCAGCAGCAGCAGCCGCATTTCAGACCTAACAGCTTGAGGGAGGCTAGGCGGTTGCAACTAAGACGAGCTGGTCTGGACTGCACGAAGCGCCTTAACCTGAGCCAACAGACAAATGAAACATGGCTGACGCCGCCCCAGCACCTCCCGCCCAGCCGCAAGTACAGACGCAAGCTCAGACACCCCTGAAAAAGGGCAGCCTGGTGCGGGTAGACAAAGCTGCTTACTTCGGCAGCCTGGAAGCCAGCGCGAGCGATGCACTGCCGGGCTACTTGGCAGAAGGTCCTGGCGAAATCCTGGCCATCAAGGGTGACTATGCCCAGCTGCGCTGGCGACGCCCGGTGCCGGATGTGTGGCTACGGCTAGACCAGTTGGAGGCCTTTCCTGCTTGAACAGACTTTCCAGCTTTGTGACCTTTGGCAACCTTGGTAGAGCGTTGACTCTGACCAATCTTTGCCGGTTGTTTGCGCTCCTGATGGTGGCCTGGCAGCCCTTCCCGGGGGAATACCGGGTGCCGTTGGTGGGGTCAGCCCTGCTGGGCTTAGCCCTTACCTGGCGCGGCGAATGGCGAGCGGTTGCTGAACCTGCCAAACGGCTGGGTTTGCTGCTGCTGTGTTTGCTGATTCCAGGGTTGCTATCAATTCCCACATCACTAGCTCCTAGCAAAAGCTGGGGTGAAATTGCCTCAGTTGTATTGGTTGGTCTGGCCGGCCTGAGCGTGCTCTATGGACTCCGCCGCCAGCAAGATCACAGCTGGCTGCAGACTGGTCTAGTGATAGTGATTGCCGCTTGGATCGGCGATGGCCTACTGCAAGCTCTCACCGGCGCAGATGTATTTAGGATCACGCCAAAAGCGGAGGGGATGATTAATGGGCCGTTCACTACCAACGGCATTTTTGGCATAATCGTGGCAGCAATGACCCCACTGGTGCTGTGGGAGCCTCTAAAACAACGCCATCGCTGGGCCATTGCCCTACTAAGTGGAATTGTAATAACGGTGACTCTCTCGGGCCAACGCAATAATCTATTACTACTGGTCTTAGGCCTGATCGCACTATCGAATCTCTGGAGTAGGCGCACCCGCCTGATTGGCTTAGCAATATTGGTGGCAACCGTAGTTGCTGTATATCCATTTGCACCAACCCTTCAACAACGATCGAGCTGGATGATCTCCTCCGGAAGCGAAATGGTCGCCTCACTTCAGGAGCTACGCGAAAATCCAAGCGATGCCAAATCAAGCAAGCGACTGTTTAATTCTTTAAACCGCTTCACCTCCGACAGAGCTTTTCTTGTTGACGCAGGGCTAAAAATGATTCAAGATCGCCCCCTTACCGGGGTTGGCATCAATGCATTCCGCCCTGCCTACCCGCTATACGCCCAGCTCACTCCCCATGGCCATCGAGACAAGCCCACCCATGCCCACAACATTTACCTAGAACTAACAGCTGAAACAGGGTTAATTGGCCTTGGCGGCCTCCTGCTAGCAATAGCACTTGGCTGGCGCTGGTTTGCGCTGGCATGCCACGAAAGGCAAAGAATGGCAGCACCCTATGCAGCAACATTGCTAGTAATGCTTTTCCCGTTAACAACCCACACCGTTTTATTTGCAGCGTTTTACTTCTGCCTCCTGATAATGGTGCTAGGAGGTTTTTTGGCGGCCCTCTTTTCTCCAGAGGCAGTCATTGCCGCGCAAATTGAAACCACACCAAGTTAAATTCACTCAACCAGCTAGCTCCCGCCTCTGGGACTGCAATGACTGACGGCGCAGTCGAGCCTGCTTCAGAAGCTCCCTGCCGTCGTGCAGATATGAATCCACGTAGCCCATGGTGTAGCGCTCCAGTTCAGTGAGAGCGTCTTTCACCAAGCTGAGGCAGTGATAAAGATCGAGGGCAAATGCTTGTCCCCCTGGTGGACATACCTGAGAGCGGTAGATCAACTCAACCTTGTCGATGCGGGCCTGGCCCTGCTCGAGAAAGGCACAGAATGACTCCATCAAGGTGTCGTCGTAGGGATCTGCGGAAAGGGCCTTGAGCTGGGCTGGAAATGGGTTGATCACTTGCGCCAGAAGCCGATCAATCGGCGCATACACCTGCTGCAACCACTGCTGCAACACGGCATCAGTGGCAGCGCTGCGTGTGGACTGAGCACGGGCCCGCTTGACGGAAAAGCTGGCGCCAGCAGGATCTAAAGAGGTGGGCGCTGTGAGGTCGTGGCGGCGGCGGCGATCGGCATCGCGTAATACCTCCCAGGCTGCGTTTAGGGCCAGGATTGTGCGGTCATCGCCGCCAGCATCCGGGTGGTGCTGCTTCACCAGGGCCCGGTAGGCGGCCTTGATTTCAGCGCCGCTAGCAGTGGGTGAAACACCCAGCACGCGATAAGGATCTGCAGTGGGTTCAGCAGCAGCCAGGGCTCAGCCTCCGCAAGCAAAGGAATTTGTTGATGACTTTAGGAACTCAAGCCCCACTGACTGCCAATATCGCTTGTTGCTGCCCAACAAAAAACCCCAGCCGAGGCTGGGGTTGATTGAGGTGTGTGTTGAGAAGTGGAGGAGGAAAGGACCGGAAATGTGTGAGGAATCCGGTCCAGTTGGGTTCTGAGGATCAGAACTTGAAGGTGGTCTTCAGCAGTGCACCGTAGGTGTCGTCGCCGGTA